>NZ_WIVG01000022.1 GCF_016758115.1 Lactococcus garvieae | reverse complement strand
TCATTTTTTAGCGAGTACCACCGCAGAGTTGACAGAGCCGCATTTCATGACGAATGCTTGTTTCTTGACTGATTTTAAACGGTTACTTCTTTCTTCATCGCCTTTTTAGCTGTTGCCATCATCAAACGAATCCGATTCAACTGGTTAACCGCAGAAACACCGGGGTCATAGTCAATCGGGCTAATATTTGCTCCCGGATATTGCCGACGTAACTCTTTCAGCATACCTTTACCCACGATATGGTTGGGAAGACAACCAAAAGGTTGAAGACAGACGATATTTTGAACGCCTTTTTGCAAGAGCTCAATCATTTCTCCTGTCAAGAACCAGCCTTCGCCTGTGTGATTTCCCACTGAAAGGATACCTTCTGTATTGGCCGCAATTTCATAAATAGACTCAATGCCCTCAAAGCGTTCCGACGCTCGCAAAGCCTTGTCCATCGGTTTTTCCAGCATATTAATAATAGAGAGTAGAGCTTTTGCCATCAATTTATTTTTCTTTGCAAAGCCAAGCTCATCGGTTTTCCAGATTTGATTGTATAAAGAATAGTTCATAAAGCCAATCAAATCTAGGACAACTGCTTCGCCGCCTTCTTCTTCGATAATACTCACAATATCGTTGTTGGCTGTTTTGCTGTATTTAACCAGAATTTCACCGACAACGCCCACACGAGGTTTTTGAATATCAAGGAGTTCGATATTATCAAAGTCCTTGATTATCTGTTTCATGTTCTTGTTGAATTCAAAAATAGAAGCAGATTTAACATTATGTTGCGCTTTTGCTAACCATTTCGCATGAAGCGCATTAACTGAACCTTCTTCAGCTTCATAAGGTCGCGTCCGATAAACCACGCGCTCAAACAAGTCACCATAAAGCACAGCAATCATAAAACGAGTCAAAAGTGGCACAGTAAACTTGAAGCCTTTCTCTGTCCCTTGATTGCCCATGGATAAGCTCACCACTGGAACTTGAGGAAAACCAGCATCGACAAGCGACTTACGGAGTAAAGGAATATAGTTTGTTGCGCGACATCCGCCACCTGTTTGGGTCATCATGACGGATGTATTGTTTACATCATATTCGCCAGATTGGAGAGCTTCGATGAGTTGACCAATCGTTATGATTGCAGGGTAACAAGAATCGTTATTCACAAATTTTAGTCCCTTGTTCACCGAGCTTTGGGTTTCCGGCAACACAACCACATTATATCCTGAAGCTTCAAAAGCATTCTCAAGCAAGCCTTCTTGGTGAATCGGCGACAACATGGGCATGAGGAGCGTGTGTTTTTTAGCCATTTCTTTTGTAAAGACTGGATGTGTTTCAACAATTTCTTTGATCTGGATATTTTCTTCAACAGCGTGTCGACTGCGTTCGGCTACTGCCGCCTTAAGTGAACGTAGACGGATACGTACTGCTCCCATGTTTGAGCCTTCATCAATCTTAAGGACTGTATAGAGTTTATTGTGGTTGCGCATAATTTCTTCCACTTGGTCCGTTGTCACTGCATCCAAACCACAACCAAATGAATTCAATTGCACTAATTCCAAATTTTTATTTTTACACACTACCTGCGCTGCGGCATATAGGCGTGAGTGGTAAACCCATTGATTGACAACGCGCAGCCCAGCAACTTCTTCGAGATGCGCAATGCTGTCCTCTGTTAAAACATGAAAGCCTTCTTGCGTAATAATGTCGGCAATGCCGTGATTAATTTCAGGGTCCAAATGATAAGGACGCCCTGAGAGAACAATAGCTTTTTCCTTGTTAAGGTTAATCTGCATAAGCAACTCTTCTGCCTTATCACGGATGTCTTGCTTGAAGTTCTCCATTTCTTCAAAACCGTGGAAAACCGCAGCTTTCACTTCAGGTAAGTCTACAGTAAAACCTTGGGCAAGCAAAGCTTTATGGATATTTTCTGCTACCCCTTCAGGATTCGCCAGATTAATAAATGGCTAAAGGTATTTAACCTTCCCTTCTCGAATTTCATCAATATTGTTACGAATCACTTCGGGATAAGACTGAACAATCGGGCAGTTATAATTATTTTCTGCTTGGGCCTGTTCTTTTTGTTCATAAAGCACTGAAGGATAAAAGATAGCCGGAACATCCTTTTGAATCAAGGACATAATGTGTCCATGTGAGAGCTTAGCAGGATAACAAACTGTATCAGAAGGAATTGTTTCAATTCCTTTTTCAAAAAGTTCTTTATCAGACTTAGGGGATAATACTACTCGGAAACCTAAATCCGTTAACATGGTATGCCAGAGCGGATAATTTTCATACATATTTAGGACACGCGGAATCCCTATTTCTCCACGGATCTGTTTTTTCTTGGTTAAGCTCCGGTATTTGAAAAGTTTCTTGTATTTATAGTCAACAAGATTAACCTTTTTATCACGTTTGTCAACTTTTACTTGCGTTGCTTTTTCTGCACCCCGTTCACAGCGATTTCCTGTAACAAACTTACTGCCATCATTAAAGACCGTTAGCGTCATTTTACACTGGTTTTCACACAGGCCACAAACCATAAATTCTTTTTGTGTACTGAAAGCTTCCAGATCGTGCAAGTTCAGAATTCTTGATTTTTGCCCAAACTCTTCCTTTTCTAGTGAAATTAAAGCACAGCCATAAGCGCCCATAAGTCCTGCTATAGAAGGACGGACAACTTCACGTTCGGAGATTTTTTCAAAAGTACGAAGTACAGCTTCATTATAGAAAGTTCCACCTTGAACGACAATCTTTGTTCCTAATTCTTCAGGACGTTTGACTTTGATAACTTTATAGAGGGCATTTTTGATGACAGAGTAACTTAAACCAGCAGAGATGTCACCTACAGTCGCCCCTTCTTTTTGCACTTGTTTCACTTTTGAATTCATAAAGACTGTACAACGTGAACCAAGATTTACTGGGTGTTTTGCTAATAAAGCGATTTCGGCAAAGTCACGCACATCGTATTTCAAAGAATGAGCGAAAGTTTCAATGAAAGAACCACAACCAGAAGAACACGCTTCGTTTAAAGATATTGAGCTTAAAGCCCCGTCAGTGATACGCATGGCTTTCATGTCTTGGCCACCAATATCTAAAATAAAGTCGACACCAGGATTAAAATAATCCGCTGCCTTATAGTGCGCCATCGTCTCAACCTCACCGTAATCAACTCGGAGTGCAGCTTTAATCAGGTGTTCACCATAGCCTGTCACTGTAGATTTGGCAATATAAACATCTTCCGGTAGTAAACGATAAACTTCTTTCAAGACAGCAATGACCGACTCCAAAGGTTCGCCATTATTTGAACCATAGTGCTCAAAAAGAATATGTCCTTCGCCATCAATGAGCACAATTTTTGTGGTAGTTGATCCTGCATCAATTCCTAAAAAGGCTGCGCCTTGATGTTCAGAAAGCTTTTTATAGCTTGCTTTTGCCTTAGCATGACGTGCTCGAAAATCTGCTAATTCTTGTTCATTTTCAAAAAGACGATCTAAAGTATCCTGCGGAATCAAGCTGTCACTATTGTCATTTTCTAGATTGTCTATTAAAGTGCGAATCGTACTTGTTCTTGTTTCCTCAGCTAACGCAGCTCCCATTGCCACAAAAAGTTGAGGATTTTCGGGAAAAATAACATCCTCTTCTGCGATATCCAAAGTTTCAATAAATCGCTTGCGCAATTCGCTCATGAAATAGAGCGGTCCTCCGAGAAAAGCGATTTTTCCTGTAATCTTACGACCCGATGCTAACCCAGCAATCGTTTGATTCACCACGGCTTGGAAGATTGAGGCGGCTATATCTTCTTTGCGTACTCCTTCATTAAGAAGAGGCTGAACATCTGTTTTGGCAAAAACACCACAGCGGCTAGCGATGGGATAAATTTTTTCATAGTCTTTGGCTAATGTATTGACACCCGCAGCATCTACTTTAAGTAAAGCTGCCATCTGGTCAATAAAAGCTCCCGTCCCACCAGCACAAGTGCCATTCATACGAAGCTCTTGGGTCCCTGCATCAAAGAATGTCATCTTGGCATCTTCTCCACCAAGTTCAATCATGACATCTGTTTCAGGGATAAATTTCTCGATAGTAATCGAGCTTGCGATAACTTCTTGAATAAAAGGTACATCAATCACATCTGCAAGCCCCATCCCGCCTGAACCTGTGATTGCTAGGTCAAGTGAACACTCGCCTCGTTCTTCCAATAATTCTTTTAATACTTTTATCGTTGCGGTTTTTACATCTGAAAAATGGCGCTCATATCGGCTAAAAATGAGTTGAAAACCCTCATCAAAAACAACGAGTTTTACTGTTGTAGAACCGACATCAATCCCAGCCTTATAATTTTTCATAGTATTTTTTCCTTCTCTATTTGACAGGCTGTTGCTTATCTTATTCATTGTCTATTTTATCATTAATTACTCATTTTTCAATCGTCAAGTTACAAGTTAATGTCATTTAAACAACATTATAAAGTAAACCGTTGCTTATGACAAAGATGTTTGACATCCTCCGAAATCCTATACGAGATGGAGTGTTTTCTTTATACAAAGTCTGCTAAAAAAGGAGGGGAGAATTATGGCTGTATGTTATATGAAAAAGTCGAGAAAAATAAATTTCTCGACTACGATTACTTTGATTCTTAAAGCGCTTGAAAAACTTGTGTCTTAAACTCTTTCTTTCCATAATCCTCCGCCACTTTTCAGGTCTTTCAGAAAGATAATCTTCTTTTTAAAGTCCAGGTCCATCATTAATGGAGTATCTAAAGATTCCTGCATGCGTTTGGCCTAAGCGAAGACTATTCCGTGCTTGGAGCTGTACTCCCTTATCTTTAGCAAAGTTGATTTTGTAAAATGTCCCAGAACCTGTCGCCTCAACAAAACTAGGCAGATTATTATCTGTGATCGAAATCACTGGGTGTGCAGTATTTAACTCAAGCGGCTTGCTTCGCTCCCCCTCAAAATCAACCCAACTAAACTTAATGGCATCAGGAAATCTATTTTCTATCATGGTTACCGTAACATGAAAATTCGGTTTTTGTCCACGGTCATCCCCAAGTACAAGATGATTCGTTTCATTTTTTTCTAACCAGTTGCCAAAGCCTCCCCCAAAAGGCAAGCTTGCTAGGTCAATGCTAAAGGTTGAATTCATACTAGATAGGTCCGGGTGCATAAAGGCTCCCAGAGGCTTAAAGAAAGAAATATAGCCTGCGGTCCGTAGAGCGTTCCTCTGCACATCAGTAAACCTATTAGGCTCTAGGTTAACTTGCTGTACACCAGCCCCTGTTGCTACACTGGTCATATTGATAATAGTCCCATGATTTGCCCTTACAAAGGTATCGTTTCCTGTTTGAGCTAGGTTTCTCCTATTGATATCAGCAGTATCAAAACTTCCATCCCACACATTAGCAAAAGGCTCATGATATGTCGATAAGTGTGTCCTCAAACCATTTCCGACACCAACAAGCTCTGACGTAGAGGGATTGTTATCATGATCATAGCTGTCCCCCTCTTTCAAAATACGAATTGGAAAATTTCGAACATTCGCATGAATAACAGGTTGAGCTGTATTGGTATTCCGTGAGTTTATCGTAAATGAACGGACATTATTCAGAACGATTTCTGAGCCTGCGCCTGGTGTTCCAGCTATGGTGGCGTTGTTAGCTGTTTGTGTAGTTGCTGGACTATTGATAATAAATTCACTATCTGGTCCAAAATTCCACCGGACAGCACCATTAAATCCACCCCAGCCACCTGAGCTTCCCGCAGGTAAGCCTCCCGTATTACTCCGACCAATATTCATAACAAGTGAACTGTTGTGTGAGATAAAGCGAGCACCTTCTGCCATATTAAAATCCCAAGTTCTATAGTCGCCATGCTGAAACCATGTATTAAGTCCTGTAATCCCAGTCCGTGCAGTAGACGTGACTAAAAACTCAGAATTTTTTTGAAAATCCCATGTGAAATTATGAATTGAATGACTCTGAGACCGACTCCAGTACATAGCATAAGAAGTATCTAAGTTCATCGTTAGTTTAGCATCTTCATGCAATCTCAAAAGATAACGATCGATCACTTCCATAAAGAAAGGCTGATCATTCCCCCAATTGTAGTCTAGAGCAGTGTGACCATCCAAGACTTCCACATGTGCACCGCCTTCTATAAATTCCCCCTGATTATCACTTCCTGTCAAGTTCCCAGTTCCAGACTGCCAAACTCGGAAATAGTTTGTTCCTGAGAAATTTATATGTGCATAGTGAGCATAGATTGGTGTGGCACTGGTAGTACCTGCACCATTAATGTATCTTACATCTTTATATGTAAAAGTAGGCTTGACATTACGACCCCGGGCTTGAAAAACTCCTCCTGTGATGCTATTGATTACTGTTGCATTAGCGAGTGTCAAGCGTGTTTCAGGTGTAATAGTGACTGTATCATTTGACTGTGCTGGTACTCCAACAGAACCTGATATTGGGTTACTTGTCCGCCCTTGAACACCTGCAAACCAGCCTCGACGCGGACCTCCTCCAGTCCCCTGTGCGTTCGAATCCCCACGACCTCCACTACCATTTGTTGGTGTCGTATCATTGTCAAAATACAATGTATTGCTGTTACCATCAATATATAAGGACCGCCCTTCTCGAATGGTATCTTGGTTGACCGAACCTCCTGCAGCTTGATTTCCCATAATCTGCAACCAAACATTATTTCCAAAAACAGTTCCTGTTACTTCAAAGCGAATTGTTCCATGATTACCTGCAGTAAAGTTAGCCCTTATCGTTGGGGAACTCCCCTCATTTATTGGTGCCAAATTTAACTGTGGACTTAGGTAAGTATCCATCATATCCCGCCAGTTGTCGGTCTGAAAAGTGACTTGCGGACGGCCGAACTCATCTTCTCCCAGTACACCACCAGTTAAAACTGCAGCTGTAGTCGGTTTCGCCATGAATAAGAGCCCGAAAGCCAAAGCAGATAAGACTATGAGTTTTTTTACGGACAATATAGACAATTCCATACACATCCATGAGCTTTTTCTGTGTTTTTTCATTGGTTAAAATCCCCCACACATATTGAATATGTTGACGTGTTCTCAAAGTCCTGAAACGATCGTTGTGGTGATCGTCGCTTCATATTCTTCTTCTGGTACAATCTCGCTCAGACGTTTCCCATCAATAATCATTTCTGCCCGAAGAGTACCTGAAGTTAGAAAGCCGTTGGCATCAGGTAATCCAGTCAAAACCCGGGCCTCGATGGGGCCATATTCTGGTTCAGGTTGTCCAGGATTAAGGAGTCCATACGCAATAGAGTTTGTCGCATTTATCATCGTAGTTGGTCCGCCTGTAACACTGAGTTCAATCGCGCGAACAGGTAAGACATATGGAGCAGAGCCGTTTTCCAAACTTGCAGTAAAATGAGAATATTTTTGATTAACATGAAAACCCGCACCACTTCCTGTGATATTGAGGATTTCAAAGGCGTTAGAAACAGAGGCTTCAAAGAGTAAATCGGCCACTAACTCATCATGGAAAGTCACTCGTCCAAAGTCAATATCTGGTGTTTTAAGTAGGCGCAAACGCTCATTCTCAGGAACAGATGCAGAAACGTCCACACTGGCTCTGCCGTCTAACTGTGTTTCAGGATCAAATTCCGCAGCAATAGCCCGCTCTCCTGGCCCACTTGCCAGCAAAGCAGCTAATCCTACATAATATAATTTTTTTAACATTAGCACCTTTCTATCTCCTATTCTCAAATCCTCTATCGAGAAAAAGATTAAGTATGTTCGTCAAAACTTGGAAGAACAACTCCCTTAAGACAAGGTTTAACTCTTAATCTCTTTCCCAATAGCATCAAAAATCAGTGTTTACTGATTTTTGATTCAATCCATATTACGTTAAGGTTGCGGCGGAACATTTTGCAAGCTCCATGTGATTGTGGATGTGTAAAGTGCTTGTCGCGCTGCACCGCCAGGAACCATTAATCTTATCGAGGTACTCGCGTGTTCTGGATCCTCCTCGTCAGTTCCCGAATCGGTTGTACCAAAACGCAAAAGGCTTGTCCCTGTTCCATGATCTTTTTCGGCCCAGAGAACATTCTTTGATGCACCCGGAGCAAACGAAAGTGTATGCTCCTCAGTATGACCGTTTGCAGGTTTAGGAGAAGATGACATTATTGTTCCATTGTACCAACTTAGTTCAGCCCCTGCCAAAACTGCATTCGCATGTTGAGGAGCATTAGAAGCTACCGTAAACTCTGTCGCCGATACTTGTAGTGTCCACCCTTCAAGCGAGCCTCTGTTGTCCGTTACTTGAATATAATTTGGTCGATTACCGCTACTCGTAGGTTGAAGGCGTGCATACAGAGTTCGGTCAGTGGCTGAAATAGGATTTGTCGTGCCAAAGTGGAAGTTAGAGGCAAAGTCAATCGATAGTGAGCCTGGAGTAGCAGGTCCTGTCGGAGGTCCAGGTTCTTCCGGTTCTTCTGGATCAATTGGTTGCTCTGGGTCTTCCGGATCCACTGGATCAGTTATATCACTTCCCTCAGTAAAACCAACCGCTCCCCAACCCGGATAAGTTGCTACTTCAGCTGCTTCTGCCACTTCTCCAACTGACGGTGCTAATATGCCTACAGCAATAAGCGCCAAAACTGATGATGACATAAGTTTGACTTGTTTCTTCATAGTGTTTCCCTTCTATTTTTAAAGTGAATCATTATTATATATATTTAATTTCCCGGTATCTCTGAGAGTATCCAGGTAAGTGTTGCTTGATAAGTATGGTTTTGGCGATTTGTTCTGATTGGGACAAGGAGTTGAACATCACGATTAAGAAGAGCGGTGTTTACTTCTCCCTTCTTACTGTATAAGTCCATTTCGACAAGATGATTCCCCCAACGAATAGTAGTTGTCCCCGTTCCACTGCCTTGTTCAGCCTGAGCAATGACTACAGAATCTTCCCCTTGACCTAAGAGCGAGGGTGCTCTTGGCTGATTAGCAGGTTGATAACCAACCACTACGGGATTGTACAATAAAATATCTGTAGCTTGAAGTGCCTGCTTGTTTCCATCATAAAATCGTATCGTTTTTTGTAACTTTAAAGTCCAGCCTTCAGCTGTACCACGTTGGTCTGTGACCTGAATAAAATTAGGCGTAATGGTGGACTGACCGTGTTCATCCCTAAGATACTGGGGCTGAGCATAATAAAATACTTTTTCTCCATCCTCCCTGTACATTTTAAACACAAACTCTGAGACATAGTCGATGCTTAGACTACTTCCTGTACCCTGTGAAGATGTTCTGTTTGGCTTCTGTATTTCCTCTGGAAGAGGGCTCATAGGCTGTCTAGCTAAATCACCAGGTCCAGGATGTAAAGGCTGTATAAGACCTGTACCACGCTGAAAACCAACACCTCCTCCTGTCTCATATGGCTCCATTGCCTCTACTGAAGAAGATAGGAAAGGTTGTACTACAACGAGTGAAACAAAGCTCGTTTTCAATGTTTTCTTTAATCTCATTCTCTTTCCTCTCAGTTTTTAATGTT
This sequence comes from Lactococcus garvieae, assembly GCF_016758115.1. Taxonomy (GTDB): domain Bacteria; phylum Bacillota; class Bacilli; order Lactobacillales; family Streptococcaceae; genus Lactococcus; species Lactococcus muris. The sequence goes on along the minus strand of NZ_WIVG01000022.1, from coordinate 26,291 downwards.
TTCTTTTAAGCCCTGTAAGTCTTAAGGATTTCCAGGGGTAAGGGAAAGCTGCCACTCCAGGTACGTCATATAGGATGCCGAACGCTGTACTGTTGAACCAGGAATCATGAGAGATATAGGACCAAAACGCGGTCGATTCCCAGACTCACCTCCTCCACCAATCCCCATCCGAAAGATATCGTAATACCCTTTTTCAAATAAATCGGGAAGATGATTTTCAAGTTTGTCATCGGGAATATCCGTCACAGTCTCATAGATGGTATTTCCATCGTCATCAAGTATGGGGGCACCGTTTTCATCTAAGGAAGGACGAGCAAACTCTTCTGTATATTCTGCTAAATCACTTACCGTTCCTACAGAGTAATGCCAAGTCATCAAACCTTCGCCTGGATGAGCAACGATGACAGGTTGAAAGCGATTATTAAGTGTGATACTAGGGATTACTTCGCTTGGCTCGACCCATAGGTCTGGTGCATCAGCACTAGTATGGCCACTGGTAAATTTCAACTCTGCACCAATCAGAAAATCACCAGCCTGAGCAGTCGTTTCCTCTGGTGGATTGCCAAGAAGAGCAGTCCACATAAACTGATGAGCTTGCCTCACAGAAAGTGTCCAGCCACCTTGTTCAACCTCTCCTCGCCGATCAGTCACTTGTGCAAAGTTTGGAAAAAGTTCAAAGGCTTCTCCTATATTATTTCCTTCCTCATCAAGACGATGTGCTGGAAAGGGCCGAGCATAGTAAACTCTTTTTTTTGTAGAAACATCACCTTGGCCAAAAACAATACCTGAAACAAAATCAATTGATAATGCTCCAGGAGTACCTGGTTGTGGAGCAGGCATTCCTGGCGGAATAACAGGTTCTATTGGTGAAGTGGGTAAGTCTGGATCAACTGGTCCTACTTGACCACTCCCTGGCGCGAACTGAATGGCTACCCACGAACGATAATTGGGCAATGCAGAGTTCTCTGCCAAAACTGTCACGGAATGCACTGCCACCATTATTACTGTTAATGCTAGTACAGTATATTTGAGAATCTTTTTATTCATAGTTCTTCCTTCTCTTATCATTTTCACTGCTACTTCTTAGTTTCTAGGTACGTCAGAAAGTGTCCATGTGAATAAACTCTGGTAGACGGCAGAACGTTGTGCTGTTATACGTGGCACATGGAGAGTAATTGGCCCAAAACGAGGGGCTTGCCCCTTGTCCATCCTATAGTTGTCATAATAGCCTGCTTCAATAAACTTACTGAAGTCGCCTCCCCCTTCCTCTATTTCATCTAACATGTCCTCTGTAATCTCTGGTGGAAGGGGATTTCCCACAGCATAATGCCACGTCCCTTTACCTTGACCCGTATTCGCAGAAAGCACTGGAGCAGAAAGAACTCCCGGAACTAGGATGGTTGACACCCCGCCTGCATAATTCGGAACAGTCTCATCCGGTCTATTGTGTCCAGTTGTTGTACGTCCATGTGAAAAAGTGAGTCTTGCACCAGCTAAGAAGTCTCCTGGTCTTCCCTCTGCTTCACCAGTAACATCAGGTGAAGCCCCTACCCAGCGAAACTGCATATCTTGTCTGACACTCAACATCCATCCTTCCACATCAGGGCGTCTATCTGTTATCTGCACAAAGTTTGGAAAAAACTCTTGTTGCGCCTTTTTCCCATTCTTCTTGGAAATTGTAGCAAGCATAGGACGGGCATAGTAGGTACGATCTATGCGATCAATAGAACCTTGTCCAAAGTAAAGATTTGATACAAAGTCAATCGAAAGTAGCCCACCTGTCGGTTGTCCAGGCTGTTCTGGGATAATCGGTTGATAAGGATTGTCTGGATCAACAGGTCCAACGATTAAATCATCTTTCTCAAAGATAATCTTTGCAGTATTGGTTGTACTTCCTGCTCCTGGCAAAGTCGTAGCAACTGCTGGAGGAACTGTCGTATTTATTGATAAAGTTAGCAATACCAAAATCGTTGATTTCAATAATGTAACTAACATTACAAAAACCTCCTTTTTATTCCGCAGATGTAAAATTATTTTTACATATAATTAACTATATCTTAACATTTCTTAATAGTTTGGCAAAATAATAAGCCTCGAATATTCTCTAGTGACAGATAGAAATCCCCTGTTGTAGAGGATGCGAGACTATTAATTTTTTATTGTATACAATATTATTCTTTTGGAATTTTAGGAAGCTCTTGATTTTCTAGCTGTGCTCTAAGTGCTGCAATTTCAGCCTCTTTCTTAGCTTTTTCCTCTTCTTCTTTCTTCTTACGACGTTTCCAAAGTATGAACCAGATAAGCAATAATATCAAGAGAAGAAGTAAGCCTATAATTAACCATTTCAACCATGAACGATTCTCCGGCTCAATCGTCACATCACGTTCGTTGAAGTCATCGGCTTGTGCTCCAGTAATGGTAAATTCGTGCTCAAACCTCCACTCATGACGATAGGTAACCTCCTCTCCTTCTCTGTTTGTAGCTGTGTAATCCCCCTGATCATCTTTGGTACCATTTACAGTCATAGTCATCAGGTACCGCCCAGGTCGCAAGCGATCTCCCTCTAGTGAAATCGGAAAATCAAAGTTGGTATTGGGAGCCATTTGCATACGGTCTTGATTGACAGAATATACAATGTCGGGATTGTCAATACCTTGTACTTTGGCGTTCACATGCATTCGATTAAGAAAAGTCATTTTAGGATTTTGTAAGTTGACATTAATGACATTGCGATAATTGACTTGTCCAGGAGCTACATTATGCAACTTTAAATCTGGCTCAACTGTATTTTTATTTTGACGCATCAAGAGTGCTATCACGAAGGCAAAACGATTTGTCACAGCAAGCCCTTCCTGATCTGAAGGGACTGCTTCCTCCTCTTTGATTTTCTCACGATAAGTAAGACCCCCGACAAGTTGACCATCAAATTTCTCATTAGGCATTTCTAGTTCAATATTAACCGTCTTTTCAGAATGCGCTGGTAAGGTAATTTCACGCTCAGCATTAATCAAATCGTCATAATTGAACCTCAGTGACTCGTCTGGTTCAATGTCGTTAGGCGAATATTCAACAACACCATTAATATTGGTTGTAGCAGAGGTAACATCTTGCTCTATCGTCATCTCACGATCAGTATCATTTTTCAGTGTCACTGTAACGGTTTGCTTCTCCCCAGGCTCTAAAATAAGGTCAAAAAAAGAATGCTCACTTGCGCGATTATCTAGGTCTTTAACATTCGCCGTGGCTGAAAATCCAAGCTGACTTGCTTTCACACTGTCTCTCGGTAATATTATCCCTAAAGTCATCAACAGCGATATGCTAACTATAAAAAATTTTTTCACATCTATCTCCATATTCGTCATTTTATAAAAGTGCAGTCTCATAACAGACCAGTACTTCTACATTGAGTTATCAGTTTGTTTTTTTCTCCCTTTAAACACAGCAAAGGAAAACAAACTGATAATGAAAAAAATACTTGCTGCAATCACAAAGATTTTCGTAATTTGGGGCTGGTCATGAACTGGTTCTGCTGTTATATTATCTTCATTATCGACTATTAAAGTGTATTCAATTCTTTGCTCCTTCTCCTCTTCTGGGATTTTCACACGCATACTTAACTTATACTCCTCTCCTCGTTCAAGCCGTTTTTCATTATTCAAAGGAAGGGTAATTTTTGCTTGTGGTACAATAACACCTTGTCTGGTCTTAAGTTCGGAAACTTTTTCGCCTGAATCAGCAGTAATCACTGCATCCACACTAATACCAGAAAGAATTCGGTGATTAGGATTAATCAACTGTAATGTTTGTGCAGCGACTTCTAACTTACCCAAAGAAAGTTTTAAAGAGGAAGCTTGTACTTCTCCAGTATCTAGCACTAATGCAAAAGCTCTATTATAAACATTGAGAATCCCCCCTGTACGTTCTGCTTCCTTAGTATGACGACTTACATTAATACCACCTATAGCTTGACCTGATAGCTCTTGAGAAAGAGAAATTGTGATAGGGATACGCCTTCTTTCATACGGTGCGAGAGTAACTTTTATTTTCCCTCTTGTTCCCTCTTCTCCGATTTTCACATTCTTGTAAAAATCAAAAGAAGGCGCTCTATACAAATATTCTTGACTTTCCCTGTTCTCTAAACTGTAGTCAATAACTAAATTTTCATTAGTTATTGCTTGATTTGCAGATATATCAAAAGTATTTTCAACTTTACCATTGGTGATTTCAATGTAGAGGACGAACTCTTTTTCATCGCTAATATCCAACCACCAGTAAGATAAATCTTTCCTGTTTTGCTTCTGGGCTTCGCTTGGTATAGCTTGGGCACTAAAATCCATTGCCTGATTATCAAGTCCTTCCTCAGCTTCAGCTTTTGGTGCCAGGACTAGCATTGCACATCCTAAAATTAACAGAACAATCTTTTTCATCTTGTCAATCCCGCTCGAAAATTTCTTTAATATATCTTTTTTTAATATTTAATTTATATTATAACAAAATAATTACTCAAACCCTTCTATTATGATTAATGACAAGAATATTTGACACAGTTCACAGCAGCAAAAATTACTGTAAGAGGCTATAATATACAACAAATAGGTTATTTTTGTTGTTTAAGATACAAGTAAAGGAGGACTGTATTAATATGGCTAAAATAAATGATTTACGTGTCTTAAGAACACGAAAAATGATTACACAAGCTTTCTTTTCTTTATTAAGAAATAAAAAATTTGAAAAAATTTCTATTCAAGAAATTGCTGATGCTGCAATGATTAATCGAGCAACTTTTTATGCCCATTATGCCGACAAGCAAGATCTTTATGACAGTTTGATTGACACTTTTATACTGGACTTTATCAAAATTTTAGATGAACAAAATCCTGTGGATGGCACTGATGTTTATGTCAATGATATTGAAAAGATGTTAGCCCGCTTCTACGACTTTGTACGTCAAAATCCAGAAGTAGCACAGATTGTGATAGATAAATCACAGGACCAAACGATTATCAATCGTTTTATCGAGATATTAACCGAACGTTATACGGAGCTTTTCGCTAAGTTGGAAATTCGTGAGCACGATGTATTGGTCCCGAGTGATTTTGTCATCAGCTATATTACTTCAATCTTGGCTGGAACACTTAAATGGTGGGTTTCTTCGTCAAGTACTATGAAATCAAGTGATTTTGCGCATCTCATTGTTAAATTGATTTCCAATGGTCATTTGACTGTTTTAGGTGTTAATATAAAGTCATAAATGTTCTGTCTGGTTAAAAAAAGCAGATTTCACCAGTAAAATCTGCTTTTTCTTCACCTATTTCTTTATAAAAAATCGCGCAAAATATAAGGTTATTTTACGCGTCAGAGTACTCTATCTCTCATTATTTTATGTATTATTTGCTCAGCAAAGCGACTGCCGCCTCATCAGCAATAACAACAACATCTGCATGTTTTTGCAAAATTGATGCTGGCATATCCTCCGTGATTTCACCTTCAACCATACCTTTGATTGCTTCTGCTTTTGATTCACCGTAAGCCATCAAAACGATAGATTTAGCTGTCATGATTGAAGCAATCCCCATAGATATAGCTTTACGTGGCACATCTTCCTCATGTCTGAAGAAACGTGCATTTGCTTTGATTGTACTTTCTTGGAGGTCAACCACGTGTGTTGTTTCTTCAAATGAAGTTCCTGGTTCATTGAAACCGATGTGACCATTTTGACCAATACCAAGAATTTGGAAATCAATAGGATGCTCAGCAATGATTTGATCATAGGCTTTCGCTTCTGCTTCCAAGTCTAATGCTTTACCATTTGGTAAAAAGTTTTCTTTGAAAGGTTTTTCGTTAAAAAGATGCTTGTTCATGAAGTAATGATAAGATTGTTCATCAGAGCCATCAAGTCCAACATACTCATCCAAGTTTACTGAAGTCATATCTGAAAAATCCAGATCTGATTTAACAATTTGATTATAAAATTCAACTGGCGTTGACCCCGTAGCAAGACCTAAGGTTTTAGCACCATTGTCCATAGCTTCTTTGAGTAAGTCAAAGCCGACTTTTGCACCTTCAAGTTGATTTTTAACAGTGATAACTTTCATGAGAGAGTCTCCTTTTCCGGATTGGTATATACACATTATAAACTTAATTAATTTCCTTGTCAACAATAAAATTATGTTTTTAAATAATTTTTCAAAAGAAAACTTTTCTAAAAGTGGTATAATATGAAACAGCTGCATATTTCATATCTCATGAAGATGAAAGGTGGAGTATGTCATCCTCTCTCCCAAATAAGAAAGGCTGTCTTGAAAGTTTTAACTTTTATAAATGACAAGGAAAATATATTTTGAATATTAATGATTTTGACTTTAATTTACCAGAAGAACTCATCGCACAAACACCACTTGAAAAACGTTCTGAATCACGTCTCCTAGTACTTGATAAGGAAAGTCATTCTATGGAAGACAAGCACTTCTACGATATTGTGGATGAGCTTAATCCCGGAGATGCACTCGTACTTAATAATACACGCGTTCTCCCTGCACGTCTCCATGGTATCAAGCCTGAAACTCATGGGCACGTTGAACTTCTCCTGCTCAAAAATACAGAAGGAGATCGCTGGGAAACTTTAGCTAAGCCTGCAAAACGTATGCGTATTGGGCAAGAGCTTTCTTTCGGTGATGGCCGCTTAAAAGCAACCGTTGTTGAAGAATTGGAACATGGCGGACGTATCGTTGAATTTAGTTACGATGGTATCTTCCTTGAAGTGCTAGAGAGCTTAGGTGAAATGCCCCTTCCACCTTATATCCATGAAAAATTAGAAGATAAAGAACGTTATCAAACCGTCTTTGCAAAAGAAAATGGATCTGCTGCTGCACCAACTGCTGGTTTGCACTACACACCTGAGTTATTAGATAAAATTCGTGCCAAAGGTGTTCATGTTGTGGAACTTACCTTACATGTAGGCTTGGGAACTTTCCGACCAGTGAGCGTTGATAATATTGAAGAACACCATATGCATAGTGAATTCTACCAACTGTCTGAAGAAGCTGCTGAAACACTTCGTGCTGTCAAAGCTTCTGGGCATCGTGTGATTGCTTGTGGCACAACCTCTATCCGTACTTTAGAAACGATTGGGACAAAATTTAATGGAGACATCCAAGCAGATTCTGGCTGGACAGATATCTTTATCAAACCCGGTTATCAATGGAAAGTAGTTGATGCTTTTAACACAAACTTCCACTTGCCAAAATCTACGCTCGTTATGCTAGTCTCTGCTTTTGCAGGTCAAGAATTTATCCTAGAAGCTTATCAGCATGCAATTGATGAGCATTATCGCTTCTTCAGTTTCGGGGATGCCATGTTCGTGAAATAAATGAGTTTTCTTAATTTAGCACTCACTAAGGATTTTATTTCTATTCTTTCAGATGGACAGATTACAGAAAATGGACAAGCTATCCGCACACATTTCAAAAAATTTTATGTAAGTCCAAATGGCTTTTTAGTAGGAATTACCGGTTTCCATAAGATAACCGAAGAAATCCTTGTACAAATCCATTATCAACCGCACCTAACACCCCTAGAAGCTCAGGAGTTCCTCCTCAGCGCACTGCTTCGCTATAAGGATAAACGATCAGCTTTAACTAAAAAAGTCGCTTACAATGCTGTTATCGCCTTCTTTAATAATGGCCTGCCCCAGGCAAAAACTTATCATATAGAAGACGGGAGTCTCACGACTAAAGACTATCTCGGTTCAAGTTTAATTTCCTTTCCTCCTGATGATATTGACTTTGACCCTAATAAGCTAATCAGTACTTGTCTTAAAGATGGACAGTATCCTCTGACTAAAATACAGTTATTGCAGCGCAATGCCCTTTATCGGGTTGCTGAAAGTTCCCAAACTGTTAACAAAACTATTTTTCAAGAAATAATAAAAAGTCGAGAAAAATGAATTTCTCGACTTTTTAAGTAGCCTCAATCAGTAGTAGAAAACTTTTTATTGAGAGTGTTAAGATAAGTAAAATTGTAAATTTTTACACATTGCCTACAATTCAACAATATTTAAAGATCTGTGATTTTATCACTTCTTTTTCTGTTATAATAAAATTGAAAGCGCTTTTAATTATTGTAGGGTTGTTCAACCAGAAAAAATTTTATTTCTGAAAAGAGGGGAAACACATGCACAAAATTTTAAAGAAAACTATTATTCATTGCCTAGCTTCAGCTGCTTTTCTGTCAGCGATAGCTCCAGCAACAGTAAAAGCTGTTCAAACTGATGAAGTAGATACTTCCACCAATGCAGTAGCTTTACAAAAATTAACCAAACAGCAACAAGAAATTATGGATGGCATGCGGCAAAAAGAACAAGAATATGCCGCATATGGCGATGCAGCTTCCGTTGTAGCTGATGAAAAAGCTACCGCTCGTTCAGCATATGGGGCTTGGAGTTGGCGTGATGGGGTAATAGCTGTAACAGATGCAGGTTCTAGTCTATTAATAACAAATTCGTGGCATGCAGGGATTGTTGCACCACAAAAAAAATATGTGGTTGCCGAAGCAGAAGGTGTTGGTAAAAAAGTTAGGCTGGCAAGTGGAGATTGGGGAACGAAATTTAGAAATAACAGAGTATGGCAGATGGGAGTCAAAAAAACAAGTATCGCACAAGATTATAATGCAGGAAAGTGGGCTGGTCAACAGGTTGGAAAGCCTTATAATTTAAACTTTTGGAATATTAAACAAAAAAATAGTTTTTACTGCTCTCAATTAGTTTGGGCTGCATATTATTACACTGCAAGAGTAAATTTAGATAAGACTGATAATAATATCGGTTCTGCTTGGGCAGTGCACCCAGGCGAATTTGTCTCAAATCCACTTACAGTTTTAATCTACAGGAATAAATAAATGAAGAAAAAAATATTTAATTCTTTACTTCGTTTATCATGTTTAGCCGCAGTGGTTCTGGGAATCAAAATCTTATTTTTCAATAACAAAGAAGCTAACTTTAAAATTGCAAGCAATGCTGATTTCTACATCGTATCCAATAACAATATCAAATCATATAAAGTTGAAAATAATAAACCAAAATTACTTCATACTGACAAATTAGCTATTGCAGAAGATGTAAATGGTTGGTTTTCAAAAGGAGAAATTCAAAATAGATATCTGATTTTTTCAGAAGGACATTCTAAAAGTGCTAAAAAGAATGAAAATATCTTATCAATAGACTTTGAAAAGGGAGAAGTAGTTAAACGTAGCTCAAATAAGTATGCTTATACAGGTGCAGGTTCCACTACTGATTATTACTATACTTTCCAAGCAACAGGAGATGATGGTTTTCTCTACTCTTTTGACAAAAATGGAAAAGAAATTGATTCGTATAAGTTTACTTCATCAGCGTTACCCTCTACACAATTTACTGGTAGCAAGGGAAAATTGTACATGATAATCACACAAGAAAATCAAAAAAGTAAAATATTTGAAAGTTCTTTATATACTTTCAATGATGGAAACAATCTAAAAGTACTTGAAAAACAGAATATAGATGACAATAGTGAATATCTCTATGATTTTACTTCTTTAGAAAAAATTGAAGAAAATTTATATTCGCCTGTTACCTCTCGTCGTAACAGGAAAACTTTCGAAGTTACACCTGATAATAGAATCATGAAATTTGATTTGAAGAACAATGAAAAAAGCTTTATCACATTAAAAGAAAATTATCCCAATCTTATTTATAAAAGTAAATCTGAAAACTACTTGATAACTGTACACGAACCTAATATGCTACAAAAATCAGGTTTTTCAGTTATAAATACCAAAAATAACGAAAACTATTTTGTTGATGTTAGTGATATATTAAATTCTAAAATTTATGAGGAGAGTAATATTTGGACTTTAAATACTACAAAAGACAATAAACTAATTATTTTAGCAGGAAATTCAGTACTCCTTTATGATTTAGATAATAAAACATTATTATCTGAAACAAAAATTTTTAATGATAATACAGAAACTCCCTTACATGTTTGGACAAAATGATGCCACAATCAGACTATAATATCTGGATTATTTTTGCTCTCTCCTCTTGAACTCTGTCGCTTGGCTAGTGCATTTCTTAATCTTCTCTAGTAAGTTTTTGCCCCAAGTAGTAATTCTCGCTAGCAGGCAGTCTCGTAACAAAGATTATATAGAGGCTCTCATTCGTCGCGCGCAGTATTTCTAAAATCGCTTAAGACACAAAATATGAAACCCTAAGTATAAAAAAGCAGCTGAACTCTTGTCATTCAGCTGCTTATAATTTTATTTCAAATTGTATAGTTTTTTATAAGTTCCTTCCGTTAGGACTAAGCTACTCAAAAATCAAGAACACTTTGTAAATACTAAACAACTTCCCAAGAATTGGAAAACTTTTATCTATTATTATTTCGAAAAATAAGGGTTCGTTTTGAAAAGGATATCGAGGAGCGCAACACCAACTGCTGCCACAATAATCGCCTTAATAATAGCTCCAAGAATAAAAGGTGCAAAGCCCATGCCAAAGGCTGTTCCCCAAGATGCGCCGATAAAGAATTTCAGCCACACAGTACCGAGAACAAGGATCAAAAACTGAGCAAGAAGGTTTGTCAGTAAAATGGAGAAAAATTTTCGTTCAGTCTTTTGTAAAAAATACGAAAGGAGAGGTGCAACTATTACAAAGGAGAATAAAAATCCACCTGTTGGTCCAAATAAAGCGCCAATCCCTGAGGCTCCCCCTGCATAAACAGGTAAACCTACAGCTCCTAACACGAGATAGATAAGCAATGCAAAAAAACTCTCACGGGGCTGCAGCAAAGTTGCAACGATCCCAACGGCTAATGTTTGAAGCGTAATAGGTACAATCCCTGCAGGAATAGCCAGAGGAGAAAGCACTGCAATAATTGCTGCTCCTAAGGCAATAAGAGTAATAGAATAAGTTTTAGAAATCTTCATAAAAAGTCCTTTTTGTTTTATGAGTAAAATTATATCAGCTTTTACACCTGGTTTCAAGAAACGATATGTTTTTAGTTTCACAATTTCCAATCTGGCTAAAATAAGCCTCTGCTTGGATGCTCAAAAAGCTGGTATAGTCATTATTGAATAGTTGAAATTTTCTTCAATTAGTAATGGGACCAGAAGTTACGATAGAACCTTTGCCATCTAATTCGATGACATAATCACTAATTTTTCGTATAAAAGGATCGTGAGTCACTATTATCACTGTTTTCCCTTTTGTTACTTCATCACTTAGTAATTTTAACATTATATTTCGATTTTCTATATCCAAAGAACCTGTAGGTTCATCTGCTAAGATTAGCTCGCTCTTTTTTAGCAAGGCTCTAGCTAAGGCAACTCTTTGCTTTTCACCGCCAGATAAACGAAATACTTTTGTTTTTAAGGGTTGGTCTATGTTGACCTGATTTAAAACTTCTCTTATTTTTTCTCTTTTCTTTTTAGAAGACAGTTGAGTATAAAATAAAGCTGCCTTCAAATTTTGCTCGATACTCTCATCTTCAATCAATGCAAAGTTTTGAAATAAATAAGAAATTTTATTCCGACGATACAGCAATGACTTTTTACTGTTTACGATTGGAGCGAATTTTCCAAACAAATAATAACTTCCTTTGTCATAGTCATCAATCATGCCGATAATATTCAAAAGTGTGGACTTGCCTGACCCACTGGGACCATAAACTACAACTAATTGTTTTTCTGGAATTTGTACATTAATTTTATCAAAAAGTATTTTTGCACCATAGCTCTTTTCCATATCTTTTATTTCTATCAGCATGTGTTTACTCTCCTTTGAGGATATTCAATAAATCTTTTTTCTCTGTTCTTTTCAATATTCCTGTGACTATAGCGAGCTCCATAATAATATAGATCATGAGCAGCTCTATGAGCGTTTGATCTGCTCCATTCATTTTAGCATTTACAAAACCAATAATATATTGAAGAACAATTAAGGCGACGAGTGGGAGATAAGTTCTTATCCAAGAACATCCCAGTGAACGATATACGCCTATTTTTTTTCTGTATGTTATGACATAAAAAACTACTGTAGAAATTATCATGCAGGCAAATAATATTACCGAAAATAAATTGATAAAAAAGTAATTGATTGGATTACCTACCGTCAGTAATAAGGTGGTTTTCTTTATATCTTTTGCATTAATAAATGATGGATACATAGAAAGGTGAGCATCTTCTTCTAAAGCATGTCTTAACTTTTTATAAATACTTTCTTTCGGTTCTGTTAAGGGGATTAACATCGCATAGGGATTTTCTAAAGAGGGAACAAGATTTTCTCCCGTATTATTCTCTGGTGTATACACGATAACAATATCAGCTGAAACTTTTTTTATCTTATCCGCATATACAGTTACTCTCTGATCCTCCTTAATGTCATAAAATTTTATCGAAGAGGTAAAACCGGGCCGCGATTTAAATGTATTCGCTATTTTATTTTTTATATCGCTTGTTTTCATGAACTTATCTGCGATTAAAAGAACCATATTTCCTTCTTCACGAGAAATATTTATGGGTTGGTTATGCTTGTCTAGGATAGGATGTTTTTTTAAGTAGTTTATATTAACATCTGTCGTTCTAAGACTTTCTAAACCTATTTGTGAAGACAAGTTATTTTCGGAAGCATGGATTCCACCTAACTCTTCTTGTATGCGTATCAATTTATTATAATAAGTTGGTTCAGCTAGATTTTCTTTAAAGCCAATCATTGGTGCATATAAGGCGCCATAATCAGAGAGTTCTGCTTTGCTTAAGTCTAGCGACTGGTGAACGAGAGTGACCAAACCCGAGAGAGTGGAGAGACTTATGGCGAAGATTATCGTTTTTACAAGGTAAAGAAAGATATGACTATATTTAAAGAATGATTTATTATTGACTTGATTAACAATAGACACTCTAGCCACAATCCATACTGCAAATAAAGTTATGACCGCACTTATCATAAAGATTAATAGACTAACTTTAGCATAATCAAAACTAAATTTTTTTAAAATAAAAATTGTTGCCACTGCGTACGTTGTGGCAAATACCCCAACCATCTTTTTTATAAAGATAAAATTAGCTATATCAATATTCTCAAAACCACTAAGTTTATAAACAGCTATTTTCTTATTATTTTCAGCCAGCCAAACAAATAAAAATATAAAATAAAAGATTAGCGAAACAGTAATAACAATGCTCAAATTGTCATTGGTTAAGATTAGGGGAGGGCTTTTAGAAAAATCAGAGGGATTTTTTTCTAAAGCCTCTGGCGTAATCTCAATGCCATATTTTTGACTTAATGTCTGAGATAAATTAGTCATAAACTTACTTTTCCCCGAATCTGCTGACTTATAAAGAAAGCTCCCTTCGTGAAATTCTTCAAAGCTCAAACTGCTAAAATTTTTATAGTTAATAAAAGAAGTTACACCATGTGCTGATAATTTCTTGTCTTCATGTGCTAATCCATAGAAGGTAATTCTAGATATATTTGACAAAAAATCTGCCTTTCCCTTGTCATCATGTACAACTCCAATATAAGATGTTCTAATACAAAAGAGAGTATCACTTTCTTTTGATACTCTCTCAATAGTATTTACTATATCTTGATAGTTTCCCTTTGAACTTGGAACAGAGCTAACATAAAACTCTTCATAGCCATTCAGATTGTATTCTTTCTTGATTTGGTTATCTACCCAATCATTTTTAATCATAAAAGCCAACGATAAACTCATCGTTACATATAAAGCCAGAATCATTCCTTTTAAAAGTTTACTCAGCATCTGTATAGTTTACCCCACAAATCTAAATTTGATTGATTACACTTTTCCTCCAGGTGCGATTGGTCCACCGTTGTAGGCGCCGTTCCATGCGCCTTTTACCCAAGTAACAGAAGTTTTTTTAGGTGTCACCCAAGAATTTCCGCCTCCATTATAAGCATTACCTACTCTAGCCCAGCCCGTATGTGAAAAAGAGTAGTTCGTATATTGGGTCGTTGCAGTTCTGTTCCCCCAGGTCGTGTTGGGATAAATGGATGAAGTTACCCAATAAACTCCAAATTTAGTATGGATAGCTGCAAATGCTAGCGTTTGAACGAGAAACAGACTAGGAATTAAAGTTGTGAATAAAGCTCTTTTTTTGTTTCTTGTTCTCAGATTTTCTCTAGTAATCATTATAACGCCCTCCTTTAAATTATCTATTCATCCTCATAGTAACACATATGTAATCATAATGCAAACGCTAACAAAAAAATGAAATCGATGAAACTTTCGACTCCATTTTTTCTTTTTAACATTTATTGCTGTTTTTTAGCAGTTGCTGTTCAAACCGCTTTTCCCTTCCGATATTCATCTATCATGTCCATAAAGTCATCAAATAAATAGCTGGCATCATGTGGTCCAGGCGCGGCATCAGGATGAAATTGAACCGAAAATGCTGAATGGCGCTTATGACGGATACCTTCAACCGATTTGTCATTGATTTCCACATGAGTAATCAATAAATCTTCGGGCAAATCTTCGGCTGATACAGCATAACCGTGATTTTGACTGGTAAAGTCAATTCTTCCAGTCGCAATTTCTTTCACCGCATGATTGAAGCCACGGTGCCCGAACTTCATCTTATAGGTCCTTGCTCCATTGGCCAAACTGAAAAGTTGATGGCCCAAGCAAATCCCAAAAATAGGAAGTTCCCCCTGAATGCGCTGAATCATCTCCACAGCCTGTGGGACATCCGTTGGATCCCCAGGACCATTACTCAGCAAGACACCATCTGGATGCATAGCCAAGATTTCTTCTGCTTCTGTGTTATAAGGAACAACTGTAATATCACAATTGCGCTTTGAGAGTTCTCGCAAGATTGAATGTTTAAGCCCAAAGTCAACAACTACCACCTTTCTTCCTGTGTTTGGCGAGGAATAAGGTGTTAAAGTGCTGCTTTTCTCCACTTGATTATTGGGTAAAACAGTTGCTTTAAGTTGACTCATCTGATGTTCAAGATCATCTTTGGTATTGACCAAGGCTGCTTTCATAGTTCCGTGCTGACGAATAATTTTTGTGAGTGCCCGTGTGTCAACTCCAGTGATTCCTGGAATATTTTTGGCTTTCAAAAATTCATCCAAGGACATCTGAAGTCTCCAGTTGGAAGGACGACGTGCTGCTTCACTGACAACAATTGCCTTACAGCTTGGATGAATGGATTCATAGTCGTCTCGGTTGATGCCATAATTCCCCACCAATGGATAGGTAAAAGTCAAAATCTGTCCATTGTAAGATTGATCAGTAATGGATTCTTGATAGCCTGTCATGCCTGTGCTAAAGACGAGTTCCCCCGTTATATCCGTGTTGGCACCAATTGATTCTCCCTCAAAGATAGTCCCATCTTCCAATATTAACAGTCGCTTCATAGATTCCTCCGATAATTCCTCGCTCAGTTACGCAATACAGCCTCCAAAATGGCCATACGTGTATAAACGCCATTTGTCATTTGTTGAACAATGCGACTCTTCGCGCACTCAACTAGACTATCAGCTATCTCAACATCACGATTAACCGGTGCTGGGTGCATGATAATTGCTGTATCACGAAGCTGTTTCGCACGTTCTACTGTCAAGCCATAACGTTCATGGTAATCTTCTTTTGAAATGATATCTCCAGCAGTGTGACGTTCGTACTGTACACGAAGTAACATGTGCACATCCAGCTCCGGCAAGATATCATCAAGATTGGCATAGGTGCCGTAGGCACCAAATTCTTCTTCGTTGTACCACTTTTCAGGACCCGTGAAATAAAGTTGTGCCCCTAGCCTATTGAGCATCATCATATTTGACTTAGCAACGCGAGAGTGCGTCAAATCACCAGAGATGGCAATCTTTAGTCCTTCAAATTTACCAAATTCTTCATAAATCGTCATCAAATCAAGCAAACATTGGCTAGGATGCTGACCACTGCCGTCTCCGCCGTTCACAATCGCACAGCTAATACTGTCGGATTGAATCAACTGTTCATAGTATTGTTCTTCAGATGAGCGAATGACACAGACTTCCACGCCAAGTGCATCTAGTGTTAAAATAGTGTCATACAACGTTTCCCCTTTACTAAGTGCACTTGTGCCTACATCAAACTCCAGCACGTCTAATCCAAGTTTACGCTCTGCGATATGGAAAGAGTTGTGCGTCCGCGTGCTGTTTTCAAAAAAAAGATTGGAAGTGAAAATTTGACGCTCGTTTTCAAATTTCGCTGTCCCTTTTTTAAACTCAGAAGCACGTTTGATTAAGCCCATTACTTCTTCTGTTGATAAAACTTCCATGCTTGTCAAATGCGACAAGCTCACTAAACCATTTGTTACTGACATTACAGGTCTCCTTTACCCTCATCGCACTCTCTCTGTAGTGCGATTTTTTTAAATGTTGACGAACGACGATAAGTTGCTCTGAGTGTTATTGTTTCCCGGAGCAAAACTTTATATTAAGCTTCCTCTGGTAAAACCAGGTTCAGCACAATACCAATGATTGTTGCAATAGCTACAGATGAAATCTGTAAGTTTTGCGTAATTTCAAGAACCATACCACCAATACCGATGACCAAAACGACACTTGAGATTAATAGATTACGTTTGATATCAAAGTTAATCTTATTTTCTACAATGATTTTCAACCCACTTGCAGCGATTACCCCGAAAAGAGCGATTGAAGCACCACCAATAACCGGGCTTGGAATAGAGGTCAACAAGGCTGTAATTTTTCCTACAAAGCTGACCACAATAGCCAAGACTGCCGCACCTGCAATCACATAAATTGAGTGAATTTTTGTAATGGCCATAACACCAATGTTTTCACCATACGAAGTAACTGGCGGCGCCCCAAGGGCTGAGGCAATAACTTGTGCCACACCATCACCAGCTAAAGTACGGTCAAGTCCTGGATCTTTGAAATAGTCTTTGCCTGTCAAAGAATTCAAAACCATGATATGACCAAAATGTTCTGTCATTGTGACAAAGGCGATTGGCCCCATTGTCAAGATAGCAGACGGATAAAAAGCCCATTTATAGTTTAAAAAGGGAATTTCCATCGCTGGAAGTGCCAGCCAGTTTGCATGTGATACATTATTAAAATCTACAATAGTTTGCCCTGTTATTTTACCAATAATGATAGCCGCAATATAGCCCGTGACAATCCCGAGCAAAATAGGAACTACTGATAGAAACCCCTTCCCGTAGATGCTGAAAACAACAATAGCCATGACGGTAATCATCGAGATAATCAAGAAAGGTAAGCTATAGCCTGTCATCGCTCCAGGATTTGTGTACATGGAGTCATTGATGGCTACAGGTGCAAGTGAAAGTCCAATAACCATAACGATAGGTCCTACAACGATTGGTGGAAGCACCCGATCAATCCAGCCCTGTCCAGCAAAGCGGACGATGAGGGCAACGAGTAAATACACTAGACCACCTGTTAAAGCCCCCTGAGCAATGGCTGGCATCCCCCCTTGTTTCATTAAAAGCTGCATTGCTCCGATATAGGCAAAGCTAGAACCCATATAGGCCGGAACCTTAAACCGTGTTACTGACATATGAGCCAAGGTTCCTAAACCTGAACTGAGTAAAGCAATGGCTGGATCAATCCCTACAAGGATTGGAACCAAAACCGTTGAACCAAACATGGCAAATAAATGCTGGAAAGATAAGCCAAACCATTGACCGCCTTTTGGCTTTTCATCAACTTTTAAAAGAATATCTGTATTACTTGCCACACTTATGCCTCGTCTTTCTTAATCAAGATACTATCTACACCATCTATTTCTGCCATATTCACAATTATTTCCTCATCTTGAGCTGTTGGAATATTTTTTCCAACATAATCCGCACGAATTGGCAATTCACGATGCCCACGATCGACAAGCACCGCAAGCTGCACACGTGCAGGACGTCCACGTTCTACTAAGCCATCGATTGCTGCACGAATTGTACGTCCTGTATAAAGCACATCGTCCACCAGCACAATATCTTTCCCAGTAATATCAACGTTGATTTCTGTTGTATCTTCTGTCGCTTTCTTATCATCACGGAACGGACGTGTATCCAACTCACCTAAAGGCATATCAATATTTTCCAATTGTGTTAAGCGCTCTTGGATACGTTGTGCCAAGTATACACCACGCGTTTTAATTCCGATAAGGACTAATTTGTCTAATTCCTTGTTTCGTTCAATAATTTCATAGGTAATACGTGTAATCGCACGTTTCATCGTGATTTCATCGATGATTTCTTTTTTTGCCATAAAACACTCCAATATAGAAAAATTCCCTAGTCCAAGGGCTAGGGAAGGCATCAGAAAATACTCTATAATATACTTTAATTAAGTTCATTCAAGATTCTGACCTTGCCTGCCTCTCTGGACACACTTAAAGGTTATAGAGATTATAGCAAATCCTTGATTTTTTTGCAAGAATTTATGATTTCAAGTTTGGAAAAACTACCTAGGCATTGAAAATTATCATTTTTCTAAATTACGCCATCAACAATATATTAAAAAGCCGAGAAAGTCATTTTTCGGCTTTTTTGCAGAATACAGGACACACTCTCTTCTACATGTCATAGTATTCGAGAAAAATTATGCTATATTGTTCAATAGTTCCATAAAAACTGCACCTGTATTGATTCTAAATATCACTCAAAGCTTCACCACAAAAGCTTCATAAGGTCTGAGTGTACTTCCTTTCAAGTTTATTTGACCATCAGAATAGTTATGAATAAGAATTTCTTTAACTGTTCCCTCTGTTGAAAATGAGTTGTTCTTCGCACTAAAATTAGCAACAATTAGCCACTTTTCTCCCATGTAAGAACGTACATAAGCAAAAACTTCTTCTTCTGTTTCTGTTAAAAGTTCAAATTCCCCCCAAATAATTAAAGGGTTCTCTTTACGTAGAGCAATCAATTTTTGATAGGTATAGAAAATAGAATTTTTATCTTTTAGAGCAGCTTCAACATTTATTTGCTTATAATTCGGATTCACAGCTAACCAAGGCTTGCCTGTTGTAAATCCTGCATTATCTTGTGCATTCCACTGCATCGGTGTACGTGCATTGTCACGTCCTTTGGCATTGATTGAAGTCAAAATCTCCTCTTTACTGTAGCCTTCCTCCAATCTTTCATAGTACATATTCCGACTTTCGATATCATCAATTTGTTGGATATCCGTTACGGGGCTATTGGTCATCCCAATCTCTTCCCCCTGATAGATGTAAGGTGTCCCTTTCATCATATGCAATAGAATCGCCAGCATCTTCGCTGATTCAACGCGGTATTCTTTATCGTTGCCCCAGCGTGAGACAATCCGCGGCAAATCATGGTTATTCCAGAAAAGAGAATTCCAGCCTTCATCTCCAAGTTCTGTTTGCCATTTACTAAAGACTTCTTTTAATTTTGAAATCTCTAGCGGAATCAAATCCCACTTGGTTTTTCCTTCTGCTTCATCTAAGCCGATATGTTCAAATTGGAAGACCATAGAAAGTTCTTTGTTGACTGGGTTAGAATATTGTTTCGCGATTTCAGGTGTTGCGCCCCAAGTCTCTCCCACCGTTAGGAGATTTTTTCCGCCAAACGTTGCTTGGTGCATTTCTTTTAAGTAATCATGCAGCTTTGGTCCATTACCTGTTATGCCCTTATCTGGCTGTTTTCCTATAAGATCGATAACATCCATACGGAAACCGCCGATACCTTTGTCTATCCAGAAATTCATCATGTCATAAACTGCCTGACGTAGTGCTTCATTTTCCCAGTTCAAGTCTGGTTGCTTTTTGCTAAATAAGTGTAAGTAGTATTGGCCCGCTGTTTCATCCCACTGCCAAGCTGACCCTCCAAATAGCGATTTCAAATCATTAGGCAGGCTGCCATCATCAGCTGCATCTCGCCAAATATAATAATCCCGATATTTACTTTTTTCAGATTTTCTCGCTTCGATAAACCACGGATGCTCATCACTGGTATGGTTAACAACCAGATCCATAATAATCTTAATCCCGCGCTTCTCTGCTTCGGAAATCAATGTTTCCATATCTGCCATGGTTCCAAACTCATCCATGATTGATTCATAATCTGAAATATCATACCCATTATCATCATTAGGTGATTTATAAACTGGACTAAGCCAAATGCCAGTGATGCCCAATTTTTCCAGATAATCTAGACGAGAGATAATCCCTTTAATATCTCCAATCCCATCACCATTACTGTCTTGAAAACTACGAGGGTAGATTTGATATATTACTGCTTCTTGCCACCAATTTTGTTTGTCCATGATTCACCTCTCCTTTTTGTGCAAGCGGTTGCTTAAAATTATGATAGCATTTTTAAGAAAAATGAGCAACAAAAGAGAACATTATTTTTTTGAAATGACTGCTCATTTTTTCTTCAAAGCCAGTAAATGAGAATATTCCAAATCATATTTTGCTAAGTCAAGCCCGAAAACTTTTTCTTTCTTTTCCAAATCATAGACAAGAAGATTTTTCCAAGTCAATATCCAAACTTTGCCGTCTTTATCAAAATCGACATTGATAAGCATGTCATCTGTAGAATAGTTCTCTATGAGTGATTCATTAAGTGCTAAGCGACTGATTTTTTGGGTGTCTATGTCGTAGAAGCTTATTATCATTGATGTATCAAAACTGTCATTCGTATGACTTATAGCTAAAGTTTTTTCGTCATTGGAGACTGCTATTTTATGAGGTTCAGCTTGCCCCAAGCTAACTTCCTTACGTGCCAAGCTATCTTTATCAAGAATGACTAATTTATCTTGTGAAGTGGGTTCATAGGGGTTGCTTTTCAAGCGGTTCCCTGTATTTGTCAGGTAAAATTTATTCCCTATTAATTTCATATCCAGAAAACCTTCTGAGTTTGCTACAGCAGCACTTGCA
This sequence comes from Lactococcus garvieae, assembly GCF_016758115.1. Lineage (GTDB taxonomy): Bacteria > Bacillota > Bacilli > Lactobacillales > Streptococcaceae > Lactococcus > Lactococcus muris. The sequence goes on along the minus strand of NZ_WIVG01000022.1, from coordinate 5,361 downwards.
TTGGCGATTAATCTTTCATCTACCTTCTTTAAATTATTTTTATCAAAAGTCACAAGATTATTGTGTGTGTATTTATCTCCTTCATTCATCACATTATTCAAAACATAAAGATATTTCTCATCCGTTGCTGCAGCATGCATCACATTACCAGCTGTATCTGGGAATTTAAATTGCTTTTTTAGTGTTTTGGACTTATCATATTTGTGAACCGAACCTCCTCCAGGTTGACTGGTCATGGGATAGTAAAACTTGCCATCAAATCCTGCACCTGTGATAGGCCCTTCGGGATATTCTGCTTTCGATAAGCTGCCTTTTTCAATATCTAAGCTAACGACTGTTTGTGGTCCTCTGGGCAAAGGGCCTGGTGTGAAATCTTCAAAAACAAAGAAATGATTATTTTTAGAAGCGGGTTGGAGACTATGGGTTGCAGTATCCTCTCCTAGCTTTATTTTGTCTTCTGAACGTTTCTTTGCCCCCTCATCAGTCTTCTCAAAACCCACAATCTTTTTGGACGACATGATATAAAAATCAATTTTTTTACTTGTTTTAAAGCTTTGATCACCTTTAGGGGTATCTCTATAGACTAAAAAAACGGCACCAAGTGAGAGAAAAACAGCAGCTAGGACTAGTAATATTATTTTTTTCATTGTTCGATAGACATCCTTATTTGGCACGATAAATCAACTGGACTTTATTGTTATACAGCAACTCCGACGGATGAATAGCTCGCGCCCCTGGGATATCGTAAGCTGAGGTATTGAGATTAACCTTAGCAACATCCATATAGGCTGCCCAAACCAGCTGCGAGCAGTAAAAGCTGTTTCTGTTATTGGTGCGGTAGAAGTTATAGTTATAGGGCTTGCCTACCTGTCTTCCCGCCCAATGACCTGCCCACCAATCTTGTGAGATGCTTGTTGACTTTACCCCTGTTTGCCAGACATTATGGTTGCCTACTTTTCCACGCCCTTCAAAGTTAGATTGAAATCTAACCCCATTTGTATTTGGTGAAGCTTCCGCTGTAACCCTCAATCTTTGTGGTGCTACTATTCCCGCATGCCAACTTCCAGAAATACCTCTATTTGTAATGGCAATCACACCATCACGCCATGTCCAGTTGCCATAACGTGCACGTGTGCGATCTGTCTTGTCGGGAACCACGGGTAAGTTATCAATCTTTTCCATGATCTTATTTTCCTTCATCTCTTGATCGACCATCTTCAAATACATTTCTTCCAGTTCTTTTTCCATTTTTCTTGTTTCTTGCGAATCTGCTGAGCGGCTACTCCTCTCTAATTTTTTGACATGTTCTGCCATTCTTGCTTTCAAGTCCTCCAAGGATTCAGCTTGGACTTGACCCGCTCCTCCGGACATTAATAAAGCAAGGCTCATCAGCCCGATAGACAACTGTCTTTTCTTCTTCATCATAGGTTTCCTCTTTTCTAATAGTTGTTCTTTTAGCTTAACATAGTTTTACTATTCACAATGCTCTAATTATGTAAGAAAATATTAAATTAACGAAACAATATGTATTATTCATGAAATGATTTGTTTTTTTGCAATTAACATAACTGAATCTCAATAAAACAGAAAAACTCCTGAATAATTAAGTTCAGAAGTCTTTCGAAAAAATAGATTAAAGGAAGCAATTATCTTTAGTAAAGAAGAAATCAAAAAAAGCCACCAAGGTGACTTTTCTGGAGATTTTCTTACAAATCGTTGATATCGAAGTCTTCGCCGAGGAAGTCCGCGAGTGAGAAACCTTCTTGAGTTTCTGGAAGATCGTAGCTTGGTTTTGCTGCCTTACGTGGTGCGCGTGGTTTGCGTTCACGTTTTTCACCATCTTCGTTGTTGCGAGCTGGGCGAGCAGGAGCTTCTTCCAAAGCTTTAATTGAGAGTGAAATACGTTCTTCTTCAGGTTTCACATCAAGAACTTTTACGTTCACAACTTGACCAACTTTAAGCACATCTTTTGGATTTTCAACACGGTCCCAAGAAATTTGCGAAACGTGAACAAGCCCTTCAACGCCTGGGAAAAGTTCAACGAATGCACCAAAATCAGTGAGACGTTTAACAGTTCCTTCAACAGTTGAGCCAACTGGTGCTTTTTCTTCAACTTGTTCCCATGGGCCAGCTTGTGTAGCTTTAAGAGAAAGTGAAAGACGACCAGCTTCTTCATCAAGTTTCAAGATTTTAACTTCAACTTTGTCACCAGGTTTTACAACGTCTGCTGGACGTTTGACACGGTTGTGGCTAAGTTCTGAAACGTGAACAAGTCCGTCAATACCGCCAAGATCAACGAATGCACCAAAGTTAGTAACACGTGAAACAGTACCTTCAACGATATCGCCTTCGTTCAATTGAGCAAAAGCTTCTTTGCGCATTTCGATATTTTCAGCTTCAACTACAGCACGGCGGCTAAGGATGAAGCGGTTTTCTGCAGCATTAATCTCGATAATTTTAGCTTCAATTTCTTGACCAACAAATTTCTTCGTATCTTTAACGAAATATGTGTCAATCATAGACGCTGGAATAAATCCGCGCACACCGTTATAATCTACTGAAAGTCCACCTTTAACATCTTTAGTAACCTTAACAGTAACGACTTCACCCTCTTTGCCTTCAAGTTCAGTCCAAGCTTTACGCGCTTCAAGACGTTTTAATGAAAGAAGGTATACATTAGCACCTTCAGCGTCTTTACCAACAATTTGTTTGATAACGAGCAAATCAAGAATATCACCAGGTTTTACGAATGTATTGATATCAGCATCACGGTCGTTTGTGATTTCGCGAAGGGTAAGGACACCTTCAACACCTGTACCAACGATAGCAACTGTTGCTTGCCCATTTTCGATAGTAAGGATTTCACCCTTTACGACATCACGTACTTTAACGTCCTCAACGCTGTTTAACAATGTTTCAAATTCATTCATTTGTAAAAAAATTCCTCCAACAATTTGACTGTCTACAGTCTTATGACTTAGTATATCACAACTATGAGAGAAATGAAAGCTTTTTTATGCATTTTTTCTTCTTTTTTACAAAGAATAGCTTGAAATATTTTCAAATACATTTTAGACCTGCTCTAGCAGTATTTTTCCTAAAAGCTACGCAATTTTTAAGTGTGGAATTTTTCCTTTCACTTGCTCTGTTATTAACATTGTTGAAATGCCGAATGGTCAATTTTTGTCCCTGAGCGATTATGTCTCTCAAGCCCACCTCTGTCCTCGCGTAAGAAGCCAAATCAACTCACACCTTGTTTACTGATATTGCATAATCTGGCCATTTTTATAAGCAAAGTCAATCAAGGCCCCGCCAAGGCACTCGTCTCCATCATAGAAAACAACGGCTTGTCCTGGAGTAATGGCACGTACAGGCTCCGCAAACTTGACTGTAACCTTATCTCCTTTAACAGCGATTGTTACGTCTGTATCTTCTTGACGATAGCGGAACTTAGCTGTACAATGCATTTCAAATTCTTCAGGCATTGGGCGAGTAAAGCTCAGTTCGCTTGCAGTTAAACCATCTGAATACAGATGTTCATGGTGGAAACCTTGCCCAACATAAAGTGTGTTGCTGCTCAAGTCTTTCCCTACAACAAACCATGGTTCACTTGTCGTTTGACCATGTTGACCGCCAATACCTAAACCACCGCGTTGCCCAATGGTATAGTACATGAGTCCGGCATGAGTTCCCATTTCTACACCATCTAGTGTCATCATTTTACCTGAAGTTGCAGGAAGGTAGTTTGTCAAAAATTCTTTAAAATTCTTTTCACCGATGAAACAGATTCCAGTCGAATCTTTTTTCTTGGCTGTTGCTAGTCCAGCACGTTCGGCAATAGCACGTACTTCCGGTTTTTCCAAATGACCGAGTGGAAACATTGTTTTCTTCAATTGTTCTTGTGACAATTGGCTTAGGAAATAGGTTTGATCTTTATTATTATCTACGCCACGAAGCATATGAACGGTGCCATCTTCGTCTGTTGTTACACGGGCATAGTGGCCTGTAGCTACATAGTCAGCCCCGAGTTCCATTGCGTAATCAAGGAAAGCCTTAAACTTAATTTCTTTATTACACATGACATCTGGGTTAGGTGTACGACCTGCACGATATTCCGCCAAGAAATATTCGAACACACGGTCCCAATATTCTTTTTCAAAATTGACAGAATAGTAAGGAATACCGATCTGATCAGCTACTGCTGCTACATCTTTATAGTCCTCTGTAGCTGTACACACACCATTTTCATCAGTATCATCCCAGTTTTTCATGAAAACACCGATGACATCGTAACCTTGTTCTTTTAGCAATAATGCTGTAACAGAACTATCGACGCCACCGGACATACCGACAACAACTCTTGTTTTTGAATTATCCATTATTTGTTCACCATCTCTTTCTATTTTTATTAGATTTCCTATTTTTCTTTAGAAAAACAAAAAAGCTTACATTCAGTTGAAGGCTGAAGTAAATAATAGGTAACGACTTATTATACCAATTTTTTCCAGAAATAAATAGACTGCGAAATGCTATAATAGAGATATGATTGAACATACAGATAATCCTTTGATTTTCAACATGGAAATCAATAAAAATAAATACGCAAACCTTGCTGAAACAAAGCGAGTTTGTCCTTTTTGTGATACACCTAATCTCAAAGATATTTTGGATCATCAAGAGCACAAAATTTGGCTCAAAAACAAATTTCCGACTGTCGAAAATTCTTTGATGACTGTGATTATCGAGTCAGATAAACACCTCGGTGATGTCTCTACCTACTCTGTCCAAGAAAACAGAGAGGTCTTTCGCTTTGCCTTTGAATGCTGGCAGAAACTATTGGATAATCCCCAATATAAATCCGTACTCATGTTTAAAAACTTCGGTCCACACTCTGGTGGGACTTTACGCCATCCGCACATGCAGATTGTTGGTTTGGAAGAGGCCGATGGTTATGAACACATCTCTCCTGAAAATTTTGAAGGTGTAACACTGAAGGAAAATAGTGTAGATATCACGCTTTCTACACGTCCGATTATGGGCTTTGTGGAGTTCAATGTCATCATTTCTCAGCTTGAGCATATCGATCATTTGGCAGACAAGGTTCAGATTATTACACAATACTTATTAAATGACTATATGAACGGGCGCTGTGATTCTTATAATCTTTTCTTCTACAAAATGCCAGACAGTCAACGCTATATTTGTAAAATCGTCCCTCGCTTTATTACTTCTCCTTATTATATTGGCTACAAAATCCCGCAGGTCAATAAAAACAATCGCTTAGAGGAAATTGCAAGAGAATTAAAAGAAAAACTGGGCTAATGTCAAGCCCCAATAAAAATAGACAAGTAGAAAAACCTA
>NZ_WIVG01000021.1 GCF_016758115.1 Lactococcus garvieae | reverse complement strand
ATATTTTTTTATTTCTTGTCCATTTTAACAGGAGCTGTTCACTCCAATCTTTTTTCTTACAAATCTGCCAATCCATCTTTTGCCTCATCGGAAAGTACTGAAATATACTGCGAAGTGACCGTTGAATTAGAAGTATGGCCAAGCTGATTGGCAACCAGATTAGGCGATTTTGTTTCTGCGTAAAGCCTTGTGGCAAGGGTATGGCGCAGTTTATGTGGGGTCACGCGAATTTTAAAGGCTGCGGAGTATTTGGCCACCAATGCCTCAACAGAAGAAGCACCGATGCGTTTCGCTTCCTGTCTGTAATTAGTCAAAAAGAGCTCTATATTATGCTTTTCAGCTTTGTAGCGCTGTTCACGAATTGCTAGGTAATTCTCTAGATAAGGCTTTGCGAATGGCGCAATATTCACTGAGTCTACAAAGCCTCCCTTACGCATAACTTCAATTGTCATCGTATTTAGGTTAAGGTCTTTTAGGTTGGTATTCACAAGTTCAGACAAACGCACACCTGTAGACAAGAAGAGAGCAATCATAGCCAGATCACGTTCAACATTTTGGTTATAGGAGGTGAGTGCACGTGCTTTGAGTGTCTTAGGATACTCTTCCTGGATAAAGTCAAGGAAAGCTTGCGTTTCATCACCTAAAAATAACTTAGGTTTCATAGCCTCCGCACGAGCAGATAGCGACCTTGTTTTTGCCTTAACTTTGATGCGTTTCATGACATTTCGGTCGAAATAAGACTCTCCATTTTCATCTTCAGACTCAACTGTGAGATAGTTAAAGAGACTTGAAAGGGCTGAAACAGCACGATTAATGGATACCTGTGAAATCCCGTATTTTTTGTATTTTTCCTGTCCATTTCCTTTTTCTTTGGTTCTGAGGAACATAATATAAGATTCCACATCAGATTTGGGTAACTTAGCCAAGGCATCGAGGGAGATTTGAGTTATGGACTTTGCGCCAGATATGGCATCTGAATCAATCAACCAGCTAAAAAAACGTCGATACTCTTCCAAGTAAGCCAACAATGTATTGGGTGAATAAGGCACAGAAGCTTTAGAGTGATAAAATTCCTGAACGTATTTAGGCATTATATCAAGTAAGGATTCTATTTTATTTTGCACATTTTTAGTCATAAATCTATTATATCACTCGGAAAGTAGCAAGTCAACATCTTTGCGAATAATTTCTGTTTATTTCAAAAATAGTTGAAGAGAAGGTCAAAAGAAGACAATTATAGAGATTTTTTAAGTTTTTAAAAGTAAGAAATTTCAATTTTTTATTCAAAAAGATATTCCAAAGCTAAAACCACCCATGAAACGGGTGGTTTGTAGTGTGATGAGCTTTATCCATATCAAGTTGCTGACCTTTCCTCTTAATCAGACTTAGGTAGTCAGCTGTTTGTTTATAACTTGTCAAATGCACTTAATTATTTTTACTTCATTACCAGTTGTGTTCACCAACGTTTTCCTTGGTTACAAGGAAGATTGGGGAAACGGTAGTTTTCTCTACGTCTTTACCTTCAAAGTGATCAATTGCTGCTTGAAGTGCAATTTCGCCCATTTTAGCTGGTTGTTGCGCTACTGTTGCTGTCAAGCGACCTTCTTTGATTGCTTCTTGGGCATCTGGCTGTCCATCGATACCAACGATAATCACATCAGACAAACCAGCTGCTTTAACGGCTTGTGCAGCACCAAGGGCCATCTCGTCATTTTGTGCAAAGATTGCTTGAACATCTTTGTTTGCTTGGAGCATATTTTGAGTAGTATTCAAAGCTGTTGCACGGTCAAAGTTTGCAGATTGACTTGAGAGAACATCAAGTGTATCTTTGGCAGCGTTGTCAAAGCCTTTACCGCGGTCAATTGTTGAAGAGGCTCCTGGTGTACCTGAAAGTTGTAGTGTTTTTGCATTTTTACCTGCTTCTTTGGCGATAAATTCTGCTGCCATTTTACCTGCTTCAACATTGTCTGAAGCAACTGTTGTCAATACTTCACCACCTGAAGCGCCGCGGTCCATAAGGATAACCGGAATATTCGCGTTGTTAGCAGCTTCAATCGCTGGTACAATAGCATCAGAATCTACTGGATTAATCAAAATCGCATCAACATTTTGGCTGATGAAGTTTTGTACATCATTGGTTTGTTTAGCAGCATCATTTTGTGCATCTGAGACATTAATCTCTGTGCCAGCCTTTTCTGCAGCATCTTTAATCCCTTTATCCATCGCCACAAAATATGGATTATTCGTTGTAGAAATTGATACACCAATGTTCAATTCATCTGCCGCTTTTTTAGTGGTACCACCATTGTTACCACCGCCTTCATTGCCTAGGCCTGTTTGACCGCATGCTGCAAGTGTTAAAATGGCACCTGCTAAGATTGTACCTGCCAGCACTTTTTTAAACATCTTCATTTGAAATTCTCCTATATGAAATAAATTTTTGATAACGTTAATTATTTGCTAGTTTTCAAACGGTCTAGCATAACCGCAATAAGGATAACCACACCTTTGACTACTTGTTGCCAAAATGCTGACACGCCAATAATATTTAGTCCATTGTTCAAGACACCAATAATCAATGCACCAATCAAAGTACCGATTAAGCGACCTTTGCCCCCCATGAGTGAGGTTCCACCAAGAACTACTGCAGCAATAGCATCCATCTCATAAGATGCTCCTGCTGTTGGCTGTGCGGAGCTTAACCGTGATGTGATAATCAATCCAGAGATAGAAGCCATTACACCTGAAATAGTATAAATCAAGATTTTAACCTTGTTAAGTTTAATGCCCGAGATGTAGGCTGCCTTCTCATTACCCCCTAATGCATAAACTGATTTACCAAAGGCTGTTTTATGCAAAACAACATAAAGTATGATGAAAACAACAAACATTAAGATAACAGGGAAAGGTATACCCAAAATATAACCTTGACCTAAAAATTTGAAAAGATAACTGTTAGACATACCTTGAGTAATAGGATTTCCATTTGTATAAACTAAAGTTGCCCCGCGAAAGATGGTCATGGTTGCAAGAGTCACAATGAAGGGTGCTAGCTTGCCAAAGGAAATCAGCAAACCGTTAATCATGCCTAAGACGCCGCCTAGTAATAAAGCTACAACAATGGCTAAGGGTACAGGCATGCCGTTGGCGATTAGACCCGCTGTAATAGCACTCGACAAGGCTAGTATTGAACCTACTGAGAGATCAATTCCTGAAGTTAAGATAACAAAGGTCATACCGAAGGCGATGAAGCCATTTGCGGTTACCTGCAAAAGCAAGTTGAGCAAGTTATTAGTAGTTAAAAAGTTGGGGTTAATGATGGTGATGACAACCATCAATACAATCAAAGCGAGCAAAGTCGTCAATGAACTGAATTTATTCGTGAGTGCTTTCACTTTTTCCTCCTCAATTATTAATTGAAATTTGTTTTAATTAACAGTGGCCAGCTGCATAATTTTCTCTTGGCTCGCTTCTGATTTGTCCAAGATACCTGCAATTTTTCCTTCGTGCATGACAGCAATACGATCTGAAACACCTAAAACTTCTGGTAAATCACTCGACACCATAATAATTGGTACGCCACGCTCAGCCAACTCGTTAATGAGCTGATAGATTTCACGTTTGGCACCTACATCAACGCCACGAGTAGGTTCATCGAGAATGAGTACTTTTGGTGCAATACCAATCCATTTTGCCAAAACAACTTTTTGTTGATTTCCACCAGACAGGCTTCCAACAGTTTGGTTAACATCTGTTGCCTTAACTTTCAAGCGCTCCGACAGGCGCTCAACAAATTCCAGTGAAGTTTTTTCATCAAAAATTCCTCTTTTGACAAAATCATAGTTACTTGGTAATGTAATATTTTCTCGAATGGAGAAGTCAAGCACTAGTCCTTCTTCTTTACGATTTTCTGTTAAGAAACCGATTCCTTGATGAATTGCATCAGCTGGCGAATTAATGCTTTTCACTTGGCCATTGATTTTAATGACTCCCGACTGTAGCTTATCTATGCCAAAGATAGCACGCATGACTTCGGTTCTCCCTGCACCCATAAGCCCAGCAAAAGCTAAAATTTCGCCTGATTTCACTTGGAATGAAACATCTTTAAACCTCTCACCTGAAAGATTTTCAACTTCAAAAACGACGTCCCCAATTTGAGCAGTTTTTTCAGGATAATAGTCCGATATTTCCCGTCCAACCATCTTGCGAACCAGTTCATCGACATTCGTTTCGCTTGTTTTCTTGGTATCAATCACCAAACCATCACGCATAACGGTTACACAATCGGTAATTTTAAAGATTTCTTCCATACGGTGAGAGATATAAACAATCCCAACGCCACCGGCTTTGAGTCCCTCAATAACCTTAAATAAACGCTCCGTTTCACGCTCTGTAAGTGCAGCTGTTGGCTCATCCATGATTAAGATTTTCAAGTCTGAAAGGAATGACTTGGCAATTTCGACCATTTGTTGCTGACCAACCGAAAGTTTACCAATGACGGCATCCAAATCAATCGTAACACCTAATTGTTCAAAAGCATATGCTGCTTTTTTTCGCATTGCCTTATTATCCAAAAGTCCAAATTTATTTTTGATTTCACGCCCTAAAAATAAATTTTCCAAAACAGTCAAATCTGGCCAAGTATTCATTTCTTGATGAATAAAACTAATCCCGAACACTTCAGCTGCTTGTGGATTACTAAAACGCTTCTGCTTCCCATCAATCACAATCTCTCCACCGCTTGCTGGAAAAAGGCCGGTCAAGATATTCATCAAAGTAGATTTTCCTGCTCCGTTTTCTCCCATCAATGCATGTACTTCGCCGGACTTGATGAGCAAATCAATGCCCTCGAGTACCTTATTGCTACCGAAGGATTTGGAGATATTCTGCATTTCAATTTTCAAAGCCTTACCCCCGACTGTAGAATAATATTCGAATAAGGTGTATTTTCACCTGTTCTTACTATCGCTTTCACTTCTTTATTCATATCTTTCAGTGTTTCATGACTTACAAATTCTATGACTGCAGTATGATTCAGTTTTTTTATGATTTGCTGCAGCTGTTTCGGGTTTTGTGTTTTTATCTCTTCAGCTAAAATAACTTTTTCAACAAAAACATTTTCTAAATATATATCCAAAACTGCTTGAAAATCCGGTGTACCATGACTTAGAGCTAAATCTATTTTTTTAATGTCTTTCGGTACAGGAAGTCCTAAATCGCCAATACAAACGCGATCGGTGTGTCCTAAATCATCCACAATCTTTGCCAAATCGCTATTCAAAATACCATGTTTTTTCATATTGTTCATGCTCCTTAATTGCTTCAAGTGTAGGCATTCCGCCTTGTGCTCCAAATTTTTGAACAGAGAGATGAGAAGCAATTATTGCAAATTTAATTGCTTCTTTTACAGATAGACCTGATGTTATTGCAAAACCAAAGGCACCATTAAAGGTATCTCCTGCACCAGTTGTATCCACTACTTCAGCTTTTATTGCTGGAACTCTCTCAATACTTTGACCATTGTGGAAAATCACACCCTCAGCTCCTACAGTAACAATGAGCTTGTTTGGATACTTAGCCAAGGCTTCTTCCAAACTCAAGTGGGGAAGCAACATTCTGCTCTCATGCTCGTTAGGTGTGATGAAATCTACGAAAGGTAACATCTGAAAGTCTGTCTCACGGGCCGGTCCAGGGTTATAGAGGACTTTAATCCCGTTTTCCTGACAATACTTTGCTATCGCCATATTACTTTCATGCGGAATTTCATTTTGCAAGACAACCAATTGACTTGCTTTTATGATATCCCACTCAGACGTCCAAGTATCTGTGAGCACGGTCTTATTGGCACCAGGGATGACGATAATGCGGTTATCGTTTTCAAATAATGTAATCTGAGCGACCCCTGTAGTCTCTGGTACCGTTCCCACTTCGTCCACAAGAACACCTTGGGCAGTAAAATTATCCAAAATACTCTTTCCAAAAGCGTCTTGACCTACTGCACCAATCATTGAAACTTGTTTGGGAGCCAAACGACCAATAGCCACTGCTTGATTGGCACCTTTACCGCCAGGCACCATTGAAAAAGCTTTTCCAAAAACGGTCTCTCCTGTTTCTGGTACTTGCTCAGTAATTGTCACTAAGTCCATCGCAATACTACCAACAACAACTATTTTACTCATTACTTTCTCTTTTCCTAATTGTTTCTCGTTCAACATAGCGTACAGGCAGTTGTAACTGCCGTGATTTGATTTCCTGTCCTAATGATAATTTATAAATTAACTTTGCTGCTTCATATCCCATTTCATAAGCATCTTGGTGAATGGTTGATAAAGCTGGATACATGTACTGGCTCATTAGAATATCATCATAGCCAATAATTTGTACATCTTCTGGAATACGTTTGCCTAAATGGTGGAGTTCACGGATATAGGCCATAGCATGAATATCAGATGGAGCGATGATGCTGTCAAAATCATTGTGCTTCAAAACCTGCTTGGCTTCTTTAAGAATTTCATCGAAATCATAACTCTGACTGTAAAAGGTTTCATAGTGTGTTTTTGTTTTTTTGAGGTAAGCAATGCTTGCTTTAAAACGATTGTTAATACTTTCTGCTGTTACAGGACCACTTATGACTGCGACCTTTTTTGCACCAGCTTCAACAATCACATGCGCAGCAATCTTTCCTCCCGATAAATTATCTGAAAAAACGCCAAAATCACTTTTTTGCCCTACCCGGTCAACAATCACTGTCGGAAGCTTAATTTCTGGAAATGCTTCTCGAAAATCATTGGTTGTAATTACACCTGCAGCATTGGTTTGCATAAGTACTTTGAGATAGTCTTCTTCAAATTGATTATCCTCACCAATGTTACCAAGCAAAACTCTATAGCCATGTTCTTTTAGAAATTTCTCCACTCCTTTTGCCAGCATTGGGAAAAATGGATTTGAAATATCTGGTAAAAGCAAGCCCACAATCTGACTATGTTTTGTCTTCAATGATCTGGCTGAAAGATTGGGTACAAAATTAAGCTTGGTTATAGCTGCTTCAATCTTTTCTTGCGCTTCTTGACTGACATAACCATTTTGCGAAATATAACGTGAAACTGTAGATTTAGATACTCCTGCTTCTTCAGCAACTTGTTTTATTGTAACCATGATTTTCTACTCCGATTAATTATGGTACCGTTCCCATTTTGTTAACATCATTGTACACGTTTACATTCGCTTTGTCAAGGGAAATCACAATTTTTTTCAAGTGACATGTGATAAGTACTATCTCTTGGCCTAAAGGGGGAAACTTTTCCTTAACATTGCTAAAAAAATTATTTTCTTACTAAATAATGGGATGTTTTCTTGTCTCTCACAAAGCATGGCAAGATTGTGAGCCAAAGATGAAAGAGAGTATCTAGCAACCTTAAACTTTTAAGATTAGCACGCCTGCCATAATAATATGTACCAAGAATTGTCTACTTGCTAAAGCTTGACAATGTGATGATGCTTTGCAGACTCTTGACAAGCTCTAGCTATTTTAGATGCTGCACGTCCATCTTCAACTTCTGCTGCTACAGTATTAGGTTTTCCGGAGCTAACTGCATAAATGAAGGCTTGTAATTCTGCCTTAAAAGCTTCAGAAAAGCGTTCCGGGAAAGATTGCATACAAGGTCTAACGATTCCTTTATCAGTAAATAATGTCGTATAGTAGGGAGAAGCTTCCTGCCCCACCCGAATCCAGCCCTTGCTTCCCATGATTTCAAATTCAACGTGATTTCCATGAGCTGCAGTACGTCCTGCTACCAAAGTGGCGACCATATCGTTATCAAAGCGAAGATTAGCTACCCCTGTCTCAAATTCTCCCATCTTTTGCAATTCAGGTGCCGCAAGAGAATTTCCCACTGCATAAACCTCAACAGGTTCTTTTCCCACAATCCAACGGACCAAGTCAATATCATGGATGGTCATGTCCAGAAATATGCCACCAGAGTCGTTGCTGCCTGCATAGTTTACAAAACTCTTTAGATTCTTGAAAGGGTCAATGCCGTAACCTCGCATATAGAGAATGTCGCCCAGTTCTTGCGAAATCACCATCCGTTTAGCTTCTTGATAAGACGGATCAAAACGCCGCATGAAGCCGAGCTGGAAAATCTGCTCTGGGCGTGACTTGATCGTCGTAACCATTTGTTCAATTTCCTCCATATCAATTCCCATAGGTTTCTCACAAAAGACATTCAGACCATGTTCTATAGCATAAATAGTAATTTCTGGATGAAAAGCAGTCGGAGCTGCGATGATAATAGCATCTAAATTCTCCTGATTAATCATCATCCGCCAGTCTTTATAAGGCTTAGCCCCAAAACGGGAGTGTGCTAAATCTAATTGTTCATCATCCAAAGCAAAGGCTGCTTTTAATTTTACTTTAGGCATACTTGCTACATGCTCAGCATGACACATACCTAAACGCCCCAGACCAATGATTGCGATATTGATTGTTGACATTCATCCACCTCTTTTATGAAATTTTTATAGAAAAAGAATACATAGCTCATCATGTATTTCACCAGTCTCTTGATTCAGGAATTGCTTAGAACTACAGTCGAGCCAATCTGGTAAGACTTTTGGGCAGCTTGAGCAATTTTAACAGCCATAATGCCGTCTTCCATCGTACAAACTACTGGGCTCTCATCAAGGATAGACTTTGCAAAATAGGTCAGTTCTGTATCGTAAGACTTCAGATAACGTTCCAAGAAAAAATGCTGAGGTTTCTCAGAGAACACCCCTGCCTTGGAAGAAAGTACAGTATTACTTTCCAGATGATTATCATTCTGTAACATCCCTTTAGACCCAAAAACTTCAATGCGTTGATCATAGCCATAGACAGCCTGACGACTATTATCAATTACACCAATAGCACCATTTTCAAAGGTTAAAATTATGATTGCCGTATCTACGTCACCATATGTTGTGATAGCAGGCTCTACCAGAGCAGCTGCCTGCACAAAGATTGACTTCACCTCTCCAAACATGTAGCGAGCCATATCAAAGTCGTGAATCGTCATATCCATAAAGAGACCACCCGATTTTTCTACGTACTCAATGGGGGGCATACCTGGGTCACGGGAGGTAATTTTAAGAATCTGTGGCTTACCAATTTCACTGATACGTGACTTTATAGCCAAGAAATCGTCATCAAAGCGGCGGTTGAATCCTGTTTGCATGATAACCCCTGACTTTCTCACTGCTTCATAAGCCTTTAGGATTTCCTTCATGCTAGAGCCTAGCGGTTTTTCGCAAAAAACATGCTTGCCTGCTTCAGCTGCTGCCTTAATCTGCATCGGGTGAAGTGAGGTTGGTGTTCCAATCAAAACTGCATCTACATCTGGGTTAGCCAGTACCTCTGCATACTCGGACACAAAAGAAATCTCTGGGTATTCCGTCTCAAAATCATCTGGTTTGACGATATCACAAACCATAATAACATTATAATAAGGCGATGCTACAAGATTTTTCATGTGGACACGCCCAATGCGACCATAGGAGATGATAGCGATATTTACTTTTTTCATTTGGATAAATTCTCTTTCTTTTTTGTAGAACTACTTGCTTGTACAACTAGTAAGGGCGAGCTTTTTTTCTTTCTTTAGCCCTTTGGTCCGATATTTTTTGAGCTTGAAGATTATTGGAGCACTCTGAATACCCTACATTCCACCATGAACCCACATTGTCGCTTGACATGGTCTTTGGCAGAACCTTGATGTCAAATAAGGTGGAAAATCGTTGTTCCTTGCTGTCTTCAAGTGCCGTTTTAAGTTCTTCTAGGGTACGAATCCGATAGGTTTTTGCCCCATATCCTGCCGCAACTGCAGCATAATCGATGTACATAATTTGATTGTCATGCGTGAGTCGTTCTGTTCCTTGCGAAATCAAACCATGCTCCATTTGCAGGTTATTAATCGAGCCAAAACCACCATTATCAAAAAGCAGGATATTGATTTTTTTGTCATACTGTAAAGCTGTTACCAATTCGCTGTGAAGCATGAGAAAGGAACCATCTCCCACGAGTGCATAGCTTTCAGCTTCGGGATTTGCCAGCTTAACCCCTAAGCTCGCCGCAATTTCGTAACCCATTGTTGAGTAACCATATTCTAAGTGATTTGTATTTTCACTCTTGGACCACCAAAGTCTCTGAAATTCCGCTGGTAAAGAACCTGCTGCGGTTACGATAGTAGCCTTATCATCAACAAAGTCATTAATAGTCAAGAAGACTTCTGTCTGGGTGAGCGCTGTTCCCAAAATTTCACTGTATTTTTTTAGATAATCATGTGAAAAGTGCCCAGCTATTTCTGGTTCAAAGAAAGTCTTGGTAAAATGCAATTTTCCTAAGCGCTCTCGTTCAAGCTGCCACTCATATTTCCACTTGAAAATGTCATCGCCCCATGCTGTTTCATAACCCGCGAGCAAAACATGTAGCTGTGTCAAGGCTGTTTTAGCATCGGCGACAATCTGAAACGCATCAAATTTGTAGGCTTGATAACGATTGACATTAATGTTAATAAATTTAGCTCTAGCAAAGTCATAAATGGTTTTTGAGGCTGTCAAAAAGTCGGAGTAATGAGTACCTACACCAATGATCAGGTCTGCCTGCATAACGGCTTTATTAGCTGCTGACGTCCCCAAAACACCCGTTCCTCCCAAATTATACCTGTAATCTGACTTCAGTGTAGACTGACCGGCATGAGTCATGACCAAGGGAATATGGTAATCATCAGCCATAACTTTAAGAACTTCCTGTGCTCCAGAATATTTAGCTCCGCCACCTACGATAATAACAGGCTTTTGTGCTGCTTGAATCAAGCGCACTGCTTCTTCTAGCTCACGCTCAACAGCAGGGCGACGATCCAGATAGTGGACGCGCTTATCAAAGAAAGTGATGGGATAGTCATAAGCCATCCCTTCTACATCTTGAGGCAAGCTGATCGTTACAGGGCCTGCATTATCCCAAGAAGTCAGAACCTCAAAACCTCGAATCAAGGCGCTCATCAGCTGCTCTGGTCGTTCTATTTTATCCCAGTATTTTGAGACTGGTTTGAAAGCATCATTGGTCGTAATGCCGATAGATAAAGGGTTTTCGAATTGCTGTAAGACAGGATCTGGCTGTCTTGTTGACCAAACGTCTGCTGGCAATAAAAGAACGGGTAAATTGTTGGCATAAGCTGTAGCTGCTGCAGTAATCATATTGGCAGAACCGGGACCTGACGAGGCAGAAACAGCATAAATCTTACGCCGGAGCTTCTGTTTTGCAAAAGCAATTGCTGCAAGAGCCGTTCCAGAAATTAAAAGATAATGGGTCTGCTTGATATAATCCTCAAAAATTTCTTCTGGGCTCAAATACAAATCTGCCACATCTTGCCGATACATGAGAATATTGGATTCGGAAGGGCTTAGAATTTCAGTAAATGCAAGACCAGACTTGTGTCCTTCCTTGTCAATCACAACGCCTCTTATATCCACATCTTTCTCTTCCAAATAGTTCATGATAAAACGACCATGTTGATCATCCGAAAGCTTGCCGATAAAGCCCGTTTTAAGTCCCATTTTTCTAGCACCGATGACGATATTTGCAGGGGAACCACCCACGTATTTTTTAAAGTTTTTTGTTTTCTCCATCGGTTGATGAAGTTCAACGGCATTTAAATCAATTGCTGCACGTCCAACAGCGATAATATCAAATTTCTTTTTCATATCTTTTCCTTTTAGTCGCGTTTAGCAATCCACTCATGGTCAGGAGCATTGTGAAACTTCCAGAGTTTATGAGGTCCAGCCATAACATTCAAGTAATAGGACTCATAGCCATCAGGCACAGCTACAGGGTGATAACCACGAGGAACTTGTACCATCTCCTCGTTGTAAACCGTCATAGTTTCATCAATCAGATGGTCATCCGTATAGACGCGCTGGAAGACAAAACCCTTATCTTCTTTAACTTCATGATAATAAGCTTCTTCAAGATACGTTTCGTGTGGCAGGTTCTCCCTATCGTGACGATGAGGCGGGTAGGAAGACCAATTGGCCTGAGGCGTGTAGACTTCAACCAAGAGCAGTTTTTCAGATATAGGACTCTGATCATCTAGGATATTCTGCACATGTCTCTGGTTATTGTATTTACCACGCTCTTCAGCTGAATTTGCTCTTGCGGGCACAAAACAAGTTTTTCGTTTTGTATCTTTAGTAGGTGACATAGCAATCATAACTTTGCCCGGCTTTGTTGCTGTAATGCTGATTGTTTTTCCGTTGGGAATATAAACACTGTCTGTAGGAATTTTTTCAAATACAGAACAGCGTGTCCCCATATTTTCAAACTTTTCGGTTCCATCTGAAACAGTGTATTGTCCAGTTATGGCGATAACTACAGCTTCCTTGTCTACGAGAGGAAGGCTATAAGTACCACTCACAGCCATGCGGAAAACTTGCACTTCAATATAGTCAAAGTGACTATTTTCTCTAGAAATATAATGAAGGAGCTCAACTTTATCGTTGATTTGAAAGCCAATTTTTTTGTTTTTTAAATTAACCATGCGAGATATCCTCTTTTGGGAAACGAGCGGTGACAACCTTACGATGGGTATAGAACTCTATCGCATCCTTGCCGTTAGCGTGTAAGTCACCGTAAAAACTGTCCTTCCAACCAGAAAAAGCAAAGAATGAGACAGGAGCAGGAACGCCAAGATTAATACCAAGCATTCCTGCATCAATATTTTCACGGAAGTAACGAATAGCACTTGCGTTGTTGGTATAAAGACATGCACCATTAGCCAGAGTGTGAGAGTTGGCCAGTTCAATCCCCTCTCTGAGTCCTTTAATCTTGGTTACAGATAGAACTGGTGCAAAGATTTCATCTTTCCAGATCATCATATCTTGAGTCACATTTTCAAAAATGGTTGGAGCTATAAAGTACCCTTTATCAAAGTGCTGTTCACGGCCATCCAGTCTAAGTACTGCTCCTTCTTCTATCCCTTTGTTAATGTAGTTGACAGTTCGCGCCCGACTTTCCTTACGAATAAGTGGACCGAGGAAAGTATCTTTATCCATGCCGTTTCCGATTTTAATATTTTGTGCAGCTCTGACTAGCTTGTCTATAAATTCATCATAAATTTCTTCTTCAACACCAATCACAGCAGCTGCCATACAGCGCTCGCCTGCTGATCCAAAAGCTGCTGTAATCACATTTTTTATAGCATTTTCTATATTGGCATCTTTCAAAATCAAGGTGTGATTTTTTGCTCCTGTCAGAGCTTGGACCCGTTTAAGATTCGCTGTTCCTGTTTTATAGACATATTCACCAACCTTTTGCGATCCCACAAAGGAAATAGCTTTGACAGCTCTGTGCTCCAAGAGTCCATTGACTACATCGTGTGCACCATTCACGATATTGAAGACACCATCAGGCAATCCTGCTTCTTGGAGAAGAGTTGCTAAATGTGCAGCCAAAAGGGGTGTTTTTTCAGAAGGTTTGAGAACAAAGGTGTTGCCCAGCACGATAGCTAGTGGAAACATCCAGCAAGGAACCATCATGGGAAAGTTGAAGGGGGCTATCCCTCCCACTACTCCAATCGGATACTTATAATTAATAGCTTCAACGTCTGTGGCAACAGCACTCAAAGTCTCTCCCATCATCAGCGATGGTGCTGCAGCTGCAAATTCAACACTCTCGATTCCACGCTGAACCTCACCTAAAGCTTCTGCTAGCGCTTTACCGTTTTCCTTGGTAATCAGTTCAGCTAAGATTTTTTTATCACGGATAAGCAGTTCATGGAATGTAAACATAATTCTTGCCCTTTTTAAGACATCTACTTGTGCCCATGATTTAAAAGATTCCTCAGCTATGTCTACCGCTGCCTCTAATTCTGATTGGGTTGAATGTGGGACTTCAGCTAAGATTTCCTCTGTAGCTGGGTTATAAACAGGCTCATGGAACGTCGCAGTTGACTCCAACCATCGCCCACCAACAAAATTTTTTACTCTTGCCATTTTCCCTCCGACTATGGTTTAACTATTTTAAAATTGTAAACCCTTTCTTTTTTCTGACATCATTTTACCTTATGGAAAATACTTTGTCAAGACTTTTTGGTTATATATTGAATATTTTTTGATTAACTTTTGGCGTTTTTCTATTAAAATATCTTATTAATTTCACCTTTTTATGTTATAATGAGAAAAAGAGATAGATGATAGGGGGAGTATAGAGCTTAGATAGGCTTGTTATAAATATGAAAGTAGAACGGTTAAATCAAATTGAACAATTAGTCTTAGAAAAGGGAAATGTTTCTTTCAAACAGCTGCAAGATCACTTCAACGTTTCCCTTAATACTTTGCGGCGTGATATTAATGAATTAGTCGCACACGGCAAGGTTGAAAAAGTATATGGTGGTGTCAAAGCAGTCAGAAAAACTCAGGAACTTGTCCATTTTGAACAACGTGAGTTCACCGAACAGCTGGCTAAAGTTAAAATTGGCAAAACAGCAGCAGCCTTGGTTGAACCAGGAGATATCATCTACATTGATTCAGGGACTACAACAGTACAAATGCTGCCTTATTTACCGCAAGATCTTGAAGTTACAATCTTGACGAATAATCTGGATGTTATCAATGCAGCAGCAAACAGACCTAAAGTCAAGCTCTTAGTTGTAGGATCTAAGTTTAAACATTCAACCCGCTCATTTGTAGATGCGACATCAGGTTTAAATTTACCAAGAATCAATATTAATAAGGCTTTCATGGCAGCCACTGGGATATCTCTAACGGCTGGACTAACTAATTCTGATGCTCAAGAACAGATTATGAAGTCAGATATTTGCAAAGCATCGCAGCAGATTATTTTATTGGCCGATCATACTAAATTTGGGCATATGGCTTTAATGACTTATGCTGATCTTAAGGAAATTAACACCATCGTCACTGATCGTTTAGAAGTTCAAGCTCAAGAATTTCAAGATTTCTTTGAATCGCATGATATTCAAGTCCTCTTTCCTGAGCTATAAAACACCTCAAAGTTAGCACTTGTCTAGCGATGAGGTGTTTTCTTATATGAAATTATAATATGAAGATGAGCCTAAGAGACTCTGTTTAAAATCGGGGGAGAAACGGGTGAAGTTCCAAGTCTAGCAGATTACATGGAAAAAAGGTACCGTTTTTACAAGGAATTTCCTGAATACAGCCATGTATTTTTTGAAGCATTGTTAATAGCTCCACCGGAAATTGCGAAGGAAATTGTCATGATAATTCAGTTATGGAGAATTTCTTTGGGCTTCTTAAACAAGAAATCTATTATGGACACACTTTTAATTCTTATGATGAACTTAAGCAAACCATCAAACAATGGATACACTATTACAATACAAAAAGAGTGAAGAAAAAATTAGGATGGTTATCTCCAATCGAGTACCGTTTAAAAAATGATACAATAACAAAAAGCCCAAGCAATAATTTTGCTTGAGCATCGGTCCAAATTTATGGGTGCACGACATCCTCTGTCTAACTTTTGGGGTGCAGTACAAACCCTCAGTTTTTTGTTTTTCCGAAACTATTTGTAGTCTGAAATTAAGAAAAGAGCTCAAAAATAAAAGTCATGTTGTCCTTGAAATATCGAACAACATGACTTATTTACTCAAAAATTTTCTAATTTTTTCTGTGATTAACCTTTAGCATAACTTGCGGCTTGTTGACCTGCTTGGCGTCCAAAAATGATGATATCTGCTACTGCATTTCCACCAATACGGTTTCCACCATGTAAGCCTCCTGTAAGCTCTCCTGCCGCATACAAACCATCAATTGGCTGACCATCTTTTTTAAGCACTTGTGCCTTTGTATTAATTTTTACGCCGGCCATTGTATGGTGAATACCAGGTGCAACTTTTATAGCATACACTTTTCCAGATATACCTGTTGTCATACCCGTTGTACGTCCAAACTCGCTATCTTTCTTTTCAGCTACTGCTTTATTCCATTTATCAACTGTAGCAGTCAGCTCCTTTGGAGCCATATCAAGTTTTTTGGCAAGGGCATCAACGCTATCTGCTTCCACAACCATTTTCTTAGAGATATATTGATTTACAGCTTTTACTTTATCTTTCGTGCCTTCACCAAAAACAGCGTAAGCATACTTGCCTTCCTGTTTCAGTTCTGCTGCAGATACTTTATCACGTGTATCCATTTCGTTAACGAATCTTTTGCCGTCTTGGTTAACAAGAATGGCTCCTTCTCCACGAATTGACTCTGATACAAGATAGCCTGTCTTTTGGAAAACAGTTGGGTGGATTTGAATCTTGTCCATGTCTACCAGAGCACCTCCAAGAGCAGTAATCATTTCAATACCGTCACCTGTAGAACCAGCAGCATTTGTTGTAACATAGTCTTTTAAGTCAGGACGGTATTTAGCAATCATTTTTTCATTTGCACCAAATCCTCCTGTAGTAACCACTACTGCTTTAGAAGCTACTTTCTGAGTTTTTCCGTCAATCTTAACTTCAACCCCTGACACTTTTCCGTCTTTTTCAGTTATTTTGGTAACATCACTGTTCACAAATACTGGAATATCGCGTTTAGAAATATTTTCTTCTAATCCTTTAACCAGATATGCCCCAACAGCTGATCCATCATGTGGACGGTGTGTTCTAGAAACACTCATCCCTCCAGTCGTTGTCAGGTTATCCAGCACGATTCCGTTTTGCGCGAGCCAATCCACTGCTCCAGCAGAGTGATCAACGAAGTAGCGTAGAAGCTCTTTATCATTTGTTCCTCCGCCACCTTTTAAGGTTTCCTCATAAAACTTGTCATTAGAGTCTTCGATGCCTTGCGCTTTTTCTACAGATGTTTCAGAAGCATTTAACCCAGCAGAGGCCTTTGATGTGTTCCCGCCAGCAACAGGCATCTTTTCAAGAATAACAGGTTTCATTCCCGCATCTTTAGCCTCAATAGCTGCAGTCATCCCAGCACCTCCAGCACCGATAATGATGACATCATAGCTTTTTTCCAAACTTGATGGATCAGCATAGGTCATGGTTTTACTTGCACCAGCTTTAGCATCTGTCTTTTCTGATGAACTTGAAGACGTACTCTTATTTTGAGTAGTATTCCCACAAGCTGCCAAAGACAACCCTAGCATAGCGACTAAACCTAGTTTCCAAATTTTCATAATTCCTCCTTGTATTGTTTTTTCGCATGCATTATAAAATTGTATCATCAATTTTTTAGCACGTCAAGTTTGTGAAAATATGTTACGAGGTTATAAAAAAAGATACATCATGTTCGAGAAACATAGGTATCTTTTTGTATGATTATCTGAAAATACACAGCTGTGTTTTTCCTTTTACTATGTTAACAATATTAACGTGTTTGTCCAGTACCTTCAATCAAATATTTTGTAGAAGTTAAAGCTTCCAATCCCATTGGACCTCTGGCATGGAGCTTCTGCGTGGAGATACCGATCTCTGCGCCTAAACCAAATACAAAACCATCAGTAAAGCGTGTCGAAGCATTCACGTAGACTGCTGCTGCATCAATTTCATCTTGAAACTTTTGAGCATTAAAATAATCACGAGTTACGATGCTCTCCGAATGCCGGCTTGAATAACGATTGATATGTTCAATGGCTTCGTCCAGACTATTCACTGTTTTGACAGACATAATGTAATCCAAGTATTCTGTTCCAAAATCTTCTGTAGTTGCTGCTATAGCTGGGCAGTTCTCTTGCGCTTGGAAGATTTTTAAAGCAGCTTCATCAGCTCGGAACTCAACAGGATGTACCTTTTTTAGGTCTTCGCACAGTTTTGGTAAAAACTCTGCTGCAACTTTTGCATGTACAACTAAACTTTCAGCAGCATTACAAACACTTGGACGCTGTGTTTTGGCATTAATCACGATTTGGCTTGCCATTTCTAAGTCTGCAGATTCGTCTACAAAAACGGTACAGTTTCCCACACCAGTCTCAATCACAGGAACTTTTGACTTTTCTTTCACTCTATTAATGAGTCGAGCCGAACCACGCGGGATAAGTACATCTAAAAATTGATCGGCTTGCATCATTTTCTCAGCTTCCTCATGGCTCGTATCCGATAAAAGTTCTACCGCACTGTCAGTGATTCCTTGCGCTCGTAGGTTTTCCTTAATAATTTCTACTAAAACTATATTTGAAAAAAGAGCATCAGAACCGCCTCGTAATAAAACACTGTTCCCCGTTTTGAAACACAAGGAAAAAGCATCAATTGTCACATTAGGTCGGCTCTCAAAAATCATCCCAACTGTACCAAGAGGGACTCTCTTTTGAAGGATTTTAAGACCATCAAGATTTGTAAAACCTTGCAAGACTTGGCCAATAGGATCCGGTAAGTCAGCGACTTGTCGTAAACCGACAGCCATATCAGCTATCCGTTGCGCTGTCAAACGTAAGCGGTCTACCATAATTTCAGAAATTCCATGTTCCTTAGCTTTGGCAACATCTCTATCATTTTCCTGGATTATCCGCTCTGTGTTTTGTATCAGGCTCTCTGCTAACTGGCATAAAAAGCTATTTTTATCTGTAGCAGAGAGCTGGGCCACTTCTTTGCTCGCAGCCTTAACTTTTGCTCCAAGCTCTTCAATCATAATTTCTCTCCCTCTCTAGCCTTCTTTCTCGATATTTTTATGGAAATAAGTTCCTATTTCATCCCCATTAACAATTTTCTGGATTTCTCGAATACGCTTACCGTTGGTTAAAACCATTTCTTGATTATTTTCAAACAAAATCTGTGCAGCTGCTAATTTTGAGGCCATTCCACCGGTTCCAAAACGGCTGCCGGCTCCTCCAGCTATCCTCTGCAACTCATCCGTAATTTCATGAACTTCCTTAAAAATTTTTGCATCATCATAAATATTTGGATTTTTATCAAAAAGCCCATCAATATCTGAGAGCATAATCAATAAATCAGCCCCCACAAGCTTAGAAACGATAGCACTGAGCTTGTCATTATCTCCAAACTTTGTTTGATGATCCATTTCATCGACTGCAATTGCATCATTTTCATTGATGATAGGGATAATGCCAAGTGAAAGTAGCGCATTCAGGGCATTTTTGGCATTATCTGAGCTTAGAGGGAAATCTGTCACATCCCGTGTCAAAAGCAGCTGGGAAACTTTCTGCGAGTAACGACGAAACATTTGTGTATAAAGGCTCATGAGTTCAACTTGCCCAATACTTGCA
Organism: Lactococcus garvieae; assembly: GCF_016758115.1. Taxonomy (GTDB): domain Bacteria; phylum Bacillota; class Bacilli; order Lactobacillales; family Streptococcaceae; genus Lactococcus; species Lactococcus muris. The sequence goes on along the minus strand of NZ_WIVG01000021.1, from coordinate 17,301 downwards.
AGTGCCTGCTGCTGAGCAATTTCTTTTGGACGTTCCTCTCTATCAAGTATATTTAATCCCACACCAATCGCACCAGAAGTTACCAAAATCACTTCGTATCCGTTGTTATTAAGATCCGATAGTACAAATGCAAGTTCATCGATGTTTGATAAATTTATTTTTCCATTAGGCAACATGAGCGAACTTGTACCAATCTTAACTACTATTCGTTGAGCTTTCAAAATATTTTTTCTTGCCATAATTATTAATTATACCAATATCTAGTGACAAATACACTTATAGATGCCTTAGCCTTTTAATTTTTATTATATGATGTTCCATTTTGCTTTATAGTAAAAAGCCGAGAAAATACAGACTCGACTTTTTAAGCACTTACTTATTTTGGACAAATTTAGTACACGCGCTTATCCTTCTTTTTCAAGAACTTGCGTGCATTTTTCATACCACCCACTTCTTTAAACATGGCATTAAGCTTTCTTCTTTCAATCTCCTTGGCGTTCATACCATCATAATCTACTTCTTTTATTAATTTTTGATAATTTGAGAAGCGTTCTTGTGAAAATTGCCCTTGTTCAATTGCTTCCTGAACAGCACAGCCTGGTTCATTTTCATGTGAACAATCTGAAAATTTACAGCAGGATGATAATTCAAGAATATCAGAAAAAGTTTCACTAAAATTAGCCTGATCAAGACCAACTTCCCTAAGCCCTGGAGTATCAATAATCATGCCACCAGAAGGGAGCTTAAATAATTTACGCTGTGTAGTGGTATGTCTGCCTTTTCCGTCATTACGTAAACCATCTGTTTTTAAGTTCTGTTCAGTAAGTAAACCATTAATTAACGTTGATTTACCTACACCAGAAGAACCAATCAGAACAACGGTTTCGTCCTGTTTGATATATTCTCGCAAGGAAAGATAACCGTCATCATCATACGCCGTGGTCATTAAGATGTCAACACCCAAACTGATTTGCTGTAAGTCTTCTAGCTTTTTTTCCAAATCCTGTGCAATATCCGTCTTCGTCAAGACAAATGTGGGAACAGCTCCCGAATCCCACACTAAAGCAAGATAGCGCTCCGCCCTTCGCAAATTAAAGTCCTCATTGAGCGACATGCAGATGAAAACCTTGTCGACATTGGCTGCAAGAATTTGTCGCTCATGAGCCGTGCCAGATGCCTTTCTGATAAGTGCTGACTGCCGCGTTAAACATTGCTGAATCTGAGCTGTTCCAGTATCTTCTGTAGCCCTGTCAAGCAGCACAAAGTCGCCAACAGCAGGAAAATCGGCAGCCTCCAAAGCTTCGTAGCGAAACTTTCCTGAGACTTCAGCGATTGTTTCCCCTGAGTGAGTCACCACTCTGTACTTATCTCTAGCTTGCTCAATGATGCGGCCGGGATATAAGTCAGGGTGTGCCTTAGCCTGTTGTTTAAAGCCCTCTTTAAAACCCAGATGATTTAAGATATACGTTTTATTCATTTTTTCCTCCAAAAAGTCTTTATCACTTATTGGGAGGCAACATGGTTCAGACTAGGTCTAGTGCCTCCCCATGTTTTACAATTTCCTTATTTACTCGCATGCTCTGCTCCTTTCGTCTATCTCCAGTATATCACATTTGAGTGTTACTTTTTACCTATTCACTTTTCTAACGAGTTCTCCAGCATTATTTCCTCTTATAAAGCATGAAAGTTTAGGCTGCCAAAATCTTTATTAAATATATGCTGAAATACCATTTCAATAGCAAGTGTTGAGGTAACATAAGGCATGAAAAAACTGTTTTAGGTATAGCTTTGTGCTTAACTTTTTCAAAAATAATCCATGAAATCAAAAGAGAAAGTAAGAGCGCAGCAGGTACCACAGTAATGCCAAATACAAGTGTATTTTTTATAGCTTGGATAAAAACAGAATCTGAAAAATTTTGAGAACAGATTTATCAAGAAACTTTATGTCTCCAGCTGATGGTGCTAACAGACCTGCAATTAAATTTAAAACCGTAGACTTGCCGCAACCAGAAGGTCCCAGAAGACAAACTAAATCTCCTTTTTCTATGTAGAAATCAACAGACTTAAGAGCAATAACTCCACTGTCAAATTGCTTTTTCAAAGCTATTGCTTCAATCATAATACCTCCCAATATTTTCCACCAAAGTCAGATACAAGGCTCGTGTCATTAAATAGGCCTCACCACTGATAGACGGACAGGGAAAAGTCCTCCTTTTTTCATCAGGAAGTAACCCAGAGAGTAAGCGCTATCAGTTTTTCCATTATGATAGCACAGCACAACGGACATTACAAGATATTAGAAGACATTCTGTCCCCTAATCCGTTTATTTCTTTCAGATAAGTAAACATAAGTAAACAAAAAAGTGCAACTTTTTTAAGCTGCACTTTTTTGCTAGATTAGAATGTGGAGGTGTTATTGTATATTATACATCTATTGTAACCGTTTTCCAATAAGAAATCAAGTGGAATTCAGGAATTGTTAGATTAATTAAGATATGTAGGAGATAGAATCATAGACTATAAATATGTTTCTATTTATACAAGTAAAACAAGTCACTCGCAATTGTGGGATAAGCCATAATCATTTTTTGAAATTCCTCTAAATTGATGGACTGTTTGATGCAAAAATTAAGGATATTGACAAGCTCATCAGCTACAGTAGACAAAACCGTAGCGCCTAGAATTTCATTTTTTTGGTTCACAATAATTTTTATTTTTGAAAGAGGATCGGCGATACGTTTATAGGTATACCATTCTGTCATGTCCAAGCTTCGCTCAGTTTCGCTGTCAATAACTTGCGTTTGTCCAATCTTCGCTAATTTGCTTGAGCCAAAGATAACTGTAGGCAAGGCAGGATACTGAATTTCTTCCTTATTTTGACTTTCAGGCGATAAATGACGAGCCAAGTATCTCGCTTCAAAACCAGAAACTGGGGTTAATTTTGGTATCTTCTTGTCTAAAACGTCTCCTAAAGCATAGATGTTAGGATTTACCGTTTGTAAAAATCCATTAACAGGAATGCCCTTTGCGCTCACCTCAATGCCAACATTTTCTAGGTTCAGTTCTTCAACATTCGCTACACGACCAACTGCTGATATAATGATATCTGCTGTAAATTCACGACCGTCTTCCGCCCAAATATGAAACTTTTTTCCTGTTTTTTGGACTTTTTGGGCGGAAAAGCTATCGACAAAAGAAATGCCTTCCTTTTGTAACTGCTTAATATAGCTGTCAGAAAATTCTTCATCAAAGTTTGGAAGAACTTGACGACCGTGTGTTAAAACTGAAACTTTAGCACCTGCTGCATTCGCGATTTGAGCTAATTCAAGCGAAACATAGCCAGCTCCTAGAAAAATCACACGTTGAGGCAATTCTTCCAAGTCCAGAAAGTCGTTGGAGGTCAATAAATATTCACTTCCTTCAATATCCAATGCGCGTGGACGTGCCCCAGTTGCAATAACATACTTGCCAGCAATATACTTCTCCTCTCCAACCAAAACGGCGCCAGACTTTGTAAAATGAGCAGCACCAAAAACTAAATCAATGCCTGCACTCTCTAATCCTTTTCGCGTGCGTGAGGGAACAGCATTGCTGTAAGCATTTTTCTGTGCTAACATCTTCTTCCAATCAATATGCAAATTCCCATGAAGTCCAGCAGAAAAAAGATTTTCTGCTCTTTGTTTGGCTTCAACTAGAGCCATCATTATTTTTGTAGGATCACAGCCATAGTTAGGACAGGTTCCGCCCCATTTATCCTTCTCCACCAATAAAACAGAAGCGCCCTGTGCTTTCATCTCATAGGCAAAAGCATTTCCTCCTGGCCCTGCACCGATAACAATATAGTCGTATTTTTTCACTGTAAATTCCTCCCTGTAGGAAAAAAGTCAAAACGTTACTGTTTTGACTTATCTTGCTTTATTTTAAAACATCCTGTAACTCGTCTTTATGTACTCTAAAATATTTAGCGGCATAAGGACATGTTGCTTGGAGCTTAAGATTTTCTTTACGAGCTTTTTCTATTCCCGCCTCTAGCAACAGTTTGGCTAGACCTTTGCCACGGTATTCAATTGCTACACCTGTGTGCGTTACAACGATACTGTTTCCCATTTTCATCAAGGTCATTTCACCGATGCGTTCATTCTCATCATTGTACAAGATGATTTCGTTTTCTTCCTCAACAGTCTTCATGGATTTCTCCTTTTTCTATTTGATATATTTTAGTGCACCAGACGGACAACGATTGATGATGCGCTGATTATCCAGCTTTTCACCATTGTCAGGCAGTATCCAGGGTTTTCGCCCCACCTCCCAAACTGCTGGATTGCCTCGGACACATTCTCCCACATGTTCACAGATGTTGGCATTATAATAGATGTCCATTTCTTCACCACGGTAGCGGCGATAGCCTGCTTCTGTCAAGTTCTCAACAGTCGCTTCTTGACCGTTTATTTTGAAATTCTCCATAGGAACTCCTTCCTGTTCTTAACATCAACTCTCCGGAGAAAGCCTTTACATTTTGTTGTATACATCCATTATACTATGAAAGTTGAAAAAAGGGTAAAGTTACCCAGAACAGCCGTCACTTCCACTCTTTATCCAAGTTTTTGTGTAACAGAACTGTCTAAGCTACAGCTTTCTTTGTTTCCTGTAATTCAATTTGGCGATATTCTCTAGAAAAGAAACTGCGCAATTGCTCCTCATTGAAGCCAGCTTGAAGTTTTTCGCCTTTTACCAAGAGAGGACGACGAAGGAGTTCAGGATGTTGTGAAATAAATTTTGTCCATTCTTTAACTGTCATCTCGTCAACATTGACTTTCAAGCTTTTAAAAGCTTGCGAACGTGTTGTAATAAGATCTTCAGTACCATTCTCTGTTTTACTTAACAAGTCAGCAATTTCTTCATCTGTCAATGGTTGGGCGAATAAATTGTGCTCTGTGTATGCCAAGTTATGCTTTTCCAACCAAACTTTTGCTTTTCGGCAACTTGTGCATGAGGGAGTGTAGTAAAATTTAATCATCTTTCTTCTCCATTTCAAATTCTAGTTGGGAGGCAGATTCAGAAACTTTTATAAACAGCAAAATCCACCCCTTTTATGTTTACGGATGTAAACATAATTATATAATACCTCCTTTTTTTCAAAATAGCAATAGAAAAATAATAAATTTTTGTTAAATTAACAGTATCTAAACGACAAACTAAAGACAAAAAGATTTCTTTATTCTATCAAAAAAGGAACAGGTGAATGTTCCTTTTCTGTTTTTCTTCTCTCTTCTTCAGGAATTTGTTTATTAAAAGCTCACACTTTACATATTTTTATTTATGTAAAGTGTGAGCTTTAGCTCTTGATTTTTCTCACTTACACATACGACGCATCTGTCAATTTAAAAGTTACCAGAGTTTCTGAGGGATATGCGGCAAGTTGAGTAGCAAAACTATCATCATCGTCTTTTTTAACCTTTGCTTTGAGATTGATACTTACCTTATAACGTTCTTCAGAGAGCACATCATAGAGTGAGCGAAGGTCCGCGATATCTTGGCTGCTTGCTTTTGGCAAGACTGTGTATTTTGCATATTCAGAATCAAACCAAGAACTTTCTTTCTCAAAATCAACAGGAGAATTTTCGTTGATTTGGAGTTTAACCGTAATGCTGTAATCATAGCCTTGTTGCTCAATCATTTTAGCAATTTTCACCATTTCCTCATAGCTTCCTGAGGCTTTCAGTTTCAAAGTTGCCTTATAAGGTATTCCCGCAAGCTCAAAGCTTTCCGCAATTTTAAAAGGATCCTGTTCTTCGCCTTTTTTATCAACCTGAGGCGGTGTGAAGTTTACAGAGATAGAATAACCTTTTGTCAGGAGTTGCTCATACTGCCCTATAACTTCTTCTGTTTCAAGGTCATCTATGTACTCATTGAAAGTACGTTCTGTTAACTTGTTGCTCTCTAGAGCTTCTTCTTTGGGATAAATTATTTTTACTTGATAAGTCATGTCTTTTATTATACCAAAATATTTTTTCTTGCTCTAGATTAAGCTATTTTAGTAAGTTTTATTAGTTGTGCTATTTTTAAGAGAGGATTTCTGGTGAATGATGAGGGGAGAAATTAAAACTTTAAAAAGTTCTCTTGAATTAGAAAAGGAATAAAACCCTATTCAGTCCATTCACAAAAAAATGTCATCAAATGTAGAGTGGCATTTCTTTGTGATGACGCCACTTCAATTTATTTGCCGCTTCAGGGAACTCCTTAAAAACTCATCTTTGCCGCTTAAGGAAAATTGCTAGGGCTACACTTCCAAGACCAATAACAGAAAAAATATTCTCACTATCTCCAGTTTTTGGCAAATGTTCTTGCCGACTCGGTGCTGTCATATCTTCTGCTGTTTCTTCATCTGCACTAATATTCTGCCCTGCATCTGGTCCAACAATGTCTACACTACCATCGTTTTTATCATCTGTATCCCTTATCCAGCGTGCATAAAGTGTAGTATTCTCCATTATTGGAGTACTAAAATCAAAAGCTTCGTTCAAATTTTCATCCGTATACCAGCCCGCAAACTGATAGTTTGCCCGTATTGGATTTTCTGGCTGTGATACTGTTTTTCCATCGGCTACAAATCGACTGCCAATAACTGAACCACCCCTACTATCAAAATTCACTGTATGCATGGTTGGCAAGACGTTATCAGCATTTGCTGTCCACCGTGCAAATAGGGTCATGTGAGAAGTTACTGGCGTATTGAAATCAAATTCTTCTGTTAAATGTTCATCCGTGTACCAACCTGCAAACTGATGATTGTCTCGAGTAGGATCTTCTGGTCGTGTTAAGGTACTACCTGCTGCAACGAGTTGATTACCAATTATTGATCCACCTCTACCATCAAAGTTGACCGTATACATCGTAGGTAAAATATTATCTGGAGTCAGTCTGAATCTCGCATATAGCGTTAAATCAGAAGTAATCAGCGTGTTAAAATCAAAGGGCTGCGTAAATGTCTCATCTGTGTACCAATCAACAAAATCAGAATGTTCAAGCACTGGATCATCAGGACGACTCACTGTTGAGTTGTTGCCAACATATCGTTCAGGAATGACTGAGGTACCACCCGTGTCAAAACGAACGGTATGAACATCAGGTAATTCATTGCCTGGACCCATTGGAACCACAGTGAAATTAAAAGCCCAAATGAATCGCATATAAGCTCCACTATTAATAGTAACGTTAATACGATAATTACCAGCAACATTTACATCAACCTGACTAGTATCAACTTCAAAATCTGCTTGAGTGAGCGGATTTCCATTTGCGTCAACACCTGTAATATTCAAATCACTAGGAGTCCAGGCCTGACCAACTTCTATTCGCGTACTGCCTCCAACACGATAAGTTGGATTATTTTTATGAATTGCAGTCAAAGTTGCGTTTTGATTAACTGTAAACCTAAAAAAAGACCCTGACCTTTGCGGGATTGTCCCAGTGCTACTTTCCCAGGCGTATAAGTGTTGACGGCCTGGATTAGGATTTATATCTTGTAAAATCAATCGGGTATTAGTATTAGAGAATCCACCACTCATACCATCAGGAGCAATTTCATAAGTGCCACCATGCGCATCATCAACACTCCGAATTGAAGCATTATTTAAATTTAAGGTAGTCAGCCACTGGTTAGTACTTAGTTTTTGGGATACTGATACGTCTGGAATCTTGATGTCAGCACTAACGGTGCTCACTTGCCCAAGCAATATTGTGCTTAGCAAAAATACAGTTGCGGTATTTGACTTATGTACTATTTTTTTCATTTTTATCTCCCTTTTTAATTTATGTTGGTTTGAATTTTACCAACTCGCTTTACCCCACTTAGGGGAAAAATAATAGAACTGAAAAAGCGCCCTTTATCCAGAGCGCTTGGGAGCATGTAGAAAAGAACGGAAATTTACCGCGTGTTTATGTGCTGTGCTGTGCTGTGCTGTGCTGTGCTGTCTGATTATAGAGCATGGCTTTTTCCTCGTCAAGTATTTCGTGTACATAAAGTAATACAATATACATATTATATAATGACATTGTAATCTTTTTCTTACCAATTTCCAAACGATATCGTAAAAAAGAGTGGATATAGGATGTGAGGAAGGAGGTCCCCCTTCCTTCTTAGCTTTAATAGCTGATAAACCTTCTGATTAGGCTGACCTTATATTATTGAAAAATAAATAAGGAGGTGCTATAATGTTTTTGTTATGACATACGTGAGGAGAAACTAGGTGTTAAAATTAACAAAAAATGAACAGGATTATCTAAAAGCCATTTATACATTAGAAGGTTCAAGCGAGGAGCCTGTCGTAAGCATTCAGTTAATTGCAAAAAAATTGTCCGTTGCAGCTCCTAGTGCAACGGAGATGATTAAAAGATTATCTAAAAAAGGACTTGTACTTTATGAGCCTTATCATGGGGTTAATTTGTCCGAACAAGGCCATGCTCAGGCTCGTTTCATTATTAAAAGTCATCGAGTCTGGGAAACCTTTTTAGTTGAACGCTTGGGCTACTCTACTGAGGAGGTTCATGAAGAAGCAGAAAATCTAGAACATGCTTCTTCTCCTAAGCTTGTGGAATATCTCTATGCTCTGCTGGATTACCCGATAACGGACCCTCACGGCTCAACTATTCCTTCCGAGCTTTTTTGGAAAAAGGATGAAGTGGAAATTCCCTTATCTCACGCTGAGGAAGACAAGAGTTACTACATCACCACATTAGATTCAGATGCTAAAGCTTTCTTTCACAAACTTAAGATAAAGATTCCGCATTTTATTCGTATCCTTGAACGTCTCCAAGACGGTTCAATTATCTTAAAAGAAGACAGCGGTCAAATATCTGTGATTCCGCAATTTTTACAAGAAAATATACTATTAATGCAAAGAACAGGACGTGTAGCTTCTTCTTTAAAAAATGAGTCTCTCTAGAAATCCCCCTGTTTTCACTCCTATATAAAAAATAAGGCGGAGCTTCTCTCAGCTTAGAAAGGAAAATATGAACAATCTTAAAAATCAGCCTCATAAGTTGATTTATCATACAAATGGCAAATCACTTCAAGAGATTAACGGAACGGTAAAGGTACCTAAAGATGGTAAATTTTTCAGGACACTCCTTGCTTATTCCGGTCCGGGAGCTTTGGTTGCCGTAGGTTATATGGATCCAGGAAACTGGTCCACTTCAATTACAGGGGGACAAAACTTCCAATATTTGTTAATCTCGGTTATTCTAATGTCAAGCTTGATTGCTATGCTTCTTCAGTATATGTCAGCCAAGCTTGGAATTGTTAGTCAGATGGATCTTGCACAAGCTATTCGTGCACGTACCAGTAAAGTCCTAGGAATCATTCTATGGGTTCTGACAGAGCTAGCGATTATGGCAACTGATATTGCGGAAGTTATTGGAGCCGCTATTGCTCTTTACTTACTTTTTGACATTCCGCTGATACTGGCAGTATTCATCACAGTATTTGATGTTTTTCTTTTGTTGCTTTTGACAAAAGTCGGCTTTAGAAAAATCGAAGCTCTTGTGGTCTGTCTTATTCTCGTTATTTTATTTATCTTTACTTATCAGGTTGCCCTCTCTAACCCTGACTGGAAGGCACTCGTGGAAGGATTCATCCCCAGCACACAGACCTTTGCTACTTCACCTTCAGTTGCTGGAATGACTCCTTTAACTGGAGCTCTGGGTATTATCGGAGCAACTGTGATGCCTCACAACCTTTATCTTCATTCTTCTATTTCACAAAGTAGAAAAATCAATCACAGTGATGAAAAGGATATCGCTAGAGCTGTAAGATTCTCCACTTGGGATTCTAATATCCAACTTACCATGGCTTTTGTCGTTAACACGCTCTTGCTGATTATGGGGGTAGCTGTTTTTAAAACAGGTGTCATTGATGATCCATCGTTTTTTGGGCTTTATGATGCGCTTTCCACCCCCTCTCTTTTAAGCAATGGTGTACTTGCTGACGTAGCTAAAACAGGTGCACTCTCCACTCTATTTGCCGTGGCACTCTTGGCTTCTGGCCAAAATTCGACCATTACAGGGACATTGACGGGACAGATCATAATGGAAGGCTTCATTCATATGCGAATGCCGATGTGGGCGCGCCGACTCGTTACACGACTTCTTTCAGTCATCCCTGTTCTCATCTGTGTCACAATGACACGAGGCTATAGTTTAAAGGAGCAGCATGAAGCTATTAATAACTTGATGAATGACTCCCAAGTCTTTCTGGCTTTTGCTCTCCCCTTTTCAATCATTCCTCTTTTGATGTTGACAAACAGTAAAAATGAGATGGGCAAGTTTAAAAACAATTGGATTGTCCAGCTCTTTGGTTGGCTCTCTGTTCTTGCACTGACCTACCTCAACCTTATCGGTTTACCCGATCAAATTGAAAGTCTCTTTCCTAAAAATCTAGCTTATCTTGCAGACACTACAGCCATCCTCCTGATTATTTTAGTTCTAAGTTTATTAATTTGGACTGTGGTTGAACTTTATAGAGGCAACAGAAAACTCACCCTTCTTCATCAGAAACTGTCTGATTTTAAGAACAAGTGAGGGAAGCTTGGTTACTCACTAAGGAGTCTAACCTACACAAAAACTATAAAAATGGAACCGCACGGTTAAGGAGCGATTCCATTTTTTTATTTTTAATTTGAGATAACTATAGCGCTTCATGCATGCGGATAGCACGTAATGCAGGAAGAATCCCCAACAGTGTTATGACAATCATAAAAAGAGACATCCCTATATTTCCATAAATTGCTGACAGAGATACCAGCAGGCCTGAAAGAACCGCGGCTACAGGTTGAGTCACAGAAAATGCTCCTGTATATGTTCCGACATGCTCTCCTTCCATAAGATCTGCCCTTAAAGACTGAGAAAATGGTATAAGAATCATTTCACCTAGAGTTACCACTACTGCGGCAACAACTTCCCAGATCAGGTTATCTCCCAAAAAGGCAATAATAAATCCCAGTCCCTGTATAAGAATACCTAATCCTATACCTGTACGGCGTGACCAGTTTCTCGTTAAATGATTTATCCTCCCCATGAAAAGAATGATGATTAATGTATTAATCAAAAGAAACATGGTCAACATTCTTTGGCCATAAATTTCTACTCCAAAAATTCTTGTGGACAAAAAACTATCGCTAAGATGTACGGGTAAGTAATAATCAACTTGATTAAATATCATCGAAATAAAGACCGAAGCAAAAAGGTAGTACATAAAAATATGGTCTTTTGCTACAAAAAAATATGCTTGAATAATATTGGGTGTTTTCGTCTTACTTTGTTGTTGCGAATCAAAAGATTCCTCAATCCAAAAAAAGATTACGATAAAGCTCAAAATTTCTTCAACAGTGATAGCGAGTAAAAGCCAAACCAGATAGTCTCTAAAGAACCATGCAGAAAGACCAGAACCTATCATGATTGCAAAATTAATCACCCAGTATTGGATACTATAAACTGTTCTTCGATTTTCACTGGTCGTTAAGTCAACAATCATAGCTTGGCTTGCTGTGTTAAAAAAACCAAAGCCAAAATTCTCAATTAAAAATCCAAGAAAGGTGAGCCAGGGATTAAAATAAAAACTAGAGTTAGAAAAAGTAGCTAGGGCTGCTCCTACTGCTGTAAGTGCTGTCGCGGATAACATCACTGGACGTCTTCCTTTCATATCCGTCAAATGTCCAGCATAAAGTCCCACTAAAAAAACTACAATGGAACTTATGATAAGGAGTAAACCTGTAACTCCTGCCCCCATATACTTATTGTAATAAATAGTCATTGAGCCCCCCACTGTGCTAAAGCAGAGGGTCCCTAAAAAATTCATCAGCAGACGAATCCTTATCGCCGGATGAAGTTTCCAAAATTCTTTCATATTTTCCTTTTCTCCCTTGATAAAAAGTGAACACAAAAAGACCTTCTTCTGGTTATTACAGCCGTATAGCTCAAACCTAGTCAGAAAGTCCTTGCTCTCGAAATTTACTTTTTCTTTATGAAAACCAGAGTGCAATTTCCCGCTCAGCAGATTCAGGGGAGTCTGATCCATGAACAATGTTTTCAATCGCTTTGCCTTTTTCAGGTGATTGCGCAAAGTTTCCACGAATAGTCCCAGGTTGAGCTTGTGCGGGGTTAGTCGCGCCCATCATTGCACGCCAACAAGATATAGCTTCTACACCAGATATTACGCCAACAACAAGAGGACCAGAAGTCATGTAATTACGAAGATTGGGATAAAAATCTTTATCCACCAAGGCCTCATAGTGTTTGTCTATCAGAGACTCATCTGGAGCGGTGCGTAGCTCTAATCTATCCAGCTGTAAACCGCGTTGTTCAATACGTTTCAAGACTTCACCCACCAAGCCACGTCGAACGCCGTCGGGCTTAATAATAAAGAATGTTTTTTCCATGATAGACTCCTTCTCGTATCCTATATTGACTACATTTTACCTCTAAAGACTATAAATTGTCAAGAATTATCTGGAAATTTAGGGAATAAGCTATTGCTTTGACAAGTCTTCTCAGGGAACACAACGTCAGGGAAGTCGTTCAAAAAAGTTTTTATACTATAGGGAATACTTTTTGCTGCATGAAAAAAGCCCGAAATGCTCGGACTTCTTCCTTTATTTTAATTATTGATTATTCTGAGATAGGCAAGATATCAAAGTCTACTTTATTGTCAGTAAGTTTAACTAAAACTTTAGTTTTAGGTGGAATCTTGCCTGCAATGATTAATTTAGCAAGAGGATTTTCGATAACCTTCGTCAGATAACGTTTTAATGGACGTGCACCATAGGCAGGTTCATAAGCATTTTCAGCAATCCATGTTTTCACTTCTTCGCTAAGTTCAAGTTCGACGGACATGTCTTCAAGACGTTGTGTCAATTGGCTGGTCATCTTCACAATAATATTTTTGATGTTATCCAATGACAGTGGTTTAAAGAGAATAGTGTCATCAATACGGTTGAGAAATTCTGGTTTGAAGTGCATACGCAACTGCTTCATCACTTCTTCAGTTGTTTCTTCAGAGATTTCGCCTTTATCACCAACATTATCAAGCAAATATTGTGAACCAACATTTGATGTCATAATCAAGACAGTGTTCTTAAAGTCAACCAAGACACCTTTCGAATCAGTCAAACGACCATCATCCAGAACTTGCAAAAGAATATTGAAAACATCTGGATGCGCCTTCTCAATTTCATCAAGCAGGATAATCGTATAAGGATTGCGGCGAACAGCTTCAGTCAATTGTCCCCCTTCATCATGACCGACATATCCCGGAGGAGCTCCGACAAGGCGTGAAACGCTATGTTTTTCCATATACTCACTCATATCAATCCGAACCATATGTTCTTCGGAGTCGAATAGATTTTCAGCTAAAGCTTTAGCCAGTTCTGTTTTACCAACACCAGTTGGACCCAAAAAGAGGAATGAACCTAGAGGACGGTTAGGATCTTGGATTCCTGCACGCGCACGAATAATCGCATCGGACACAGCTTCTACCGCTTCATCTTGCCCAACAACACGTTGGTGCAAGGTGTCTGGCAGATGAAGCATTTTTTCACGTTCCCCTGCCACTAGTTTCGTTACAGGAATCCCTGTCATACGACCAACCACTTCAGCAATTTGCTCTTCAGTAACAGATTCTTGTACCAGACTGAGATCATCTGATTTTGCTTTACTTTCAAGGTCTTTCAGTGATTTTTCGATTTCAGGAATTTTACCATAGCGCAATGCAGCCGCTTTTTCAAAATCGCCATCGTTTTGTGCTTCTTCAAGTTCATGACGGGCACGTTCCAGTTCATTTCTTTTTTCAGAAATATTACCGATTTCCTTCTTTTCAGCTTCCCATTGTGCCTTAAGCTGGTTGTTTTCTTCACGTAATTCAGCAATCTCTTCACGGATAATATTCAAACGTTTCTTAGAAGCATCATCATTTTCTTTTTTAAGCGCTGCTTCTTCGATTTCCAATTGCATGAGACGACGATTGGCTTGGTCGAGCTCTGTAGGTAAAGAGTTCATTTCGACACGAATAGTTGCGCTGGCTTCATCCACCAAGTCAATCGCTTTATCAGGAAGAAAACGGTCTGTAATATAGCGGTTTGAAAGCGTTGCTGCGGCAACTAAGGCATTATCATGAATGGTTACACCGTGGTGAATTTCAAAACGTTCTTTCAAACCACGAAGGATAGAAATTGTATCTTCAACTGTTGGCTCTGTAACCAAGACTTTTTGGAAACGGCGTTCCAAAGCCTTGTCAGTTTCCATATATTTCCGGTATTCATCCAAAGTTGTAGCACCGATAAGATGGAGTTCTCCCCGAGCAAGCATTGGCTTCAAAAGGTTACCAGCATCCATTGAACCTTCCGTTTTACCTGCTCCTACAATGGTGTGCAACTCGTCAATAAAGAGGATAATCTGACCGTCTGATTTTTTAACTTCATTCAGTACAGCTTTCAGACGTTCTTCAAACTCACCACGGTATTTGGCACCGGCAATAAGCGCACCCATATCAAGTGAAAAGACCGTTTTATCTTTTAGATTTTCTGGAACATCTTTTCGTACGATACGTTGAGCAAGTCCTTCAACGATAGCTGTTTTACCAACACCAGGCTCACCGATAAGTACGGGATTGTTTTTTGTCTTGCGTGACAAGACACGAATAATATCACGAATTTCTTCACCACGTCCGATGACGGGGTCTTGTTTGCCTGCTTTTACCTGAGCAACAAGATCAACGCCGTATTTTTCAAGTGCTTTGTATGTATCTTCTGCATTTTGATTTGTCACTTTATCACCTCCACGTAAGTTTTCAATTGCTAATTTTGTTTTTTCCTTATTAAGTCCATGACTGACTAAATATTTTGTTAAAGGATTTTTCTTTAAGTTAAAAAGTGCTAGCAGTACAATCTCCGTTGAAAGGTACTCGTCTCCCATTTCCTTAGCAATCTTATCTGCTGCACTAAAAAGGCTAAAAAGATCTGAGCTTATGTTTTGACCATAAGTAATGTTACTTCCTTCAACAGAAGAAATTTTATCTATTTCATTTTCAATAATTTTTGTAAATTCATCAATATTGATGCCTAGATCTTTGTAAAAATTATAAGCAAAACTATTGGGTTCTACAAAGATTCGCCATAAATGTGGAATTTCGATCACTTGATGATGGCGAGTTTGCGCAATTTGTTGCGCTTCATAAAGTGATTTTTGCATACTTGTTGTCATTTTTTCGATGTCCATAATGCACCTCGATTCATTTCATATTAATATAGTAATTTTCTCATTTTTCTTACTACCTCTTAATTATACCCCTTTGGTCAGTAAAGGTCAAACATTTTGTTCGCTATTTTCTATGTAAAAATAAAAAGGGATTTTTCAAGAAAACCCCTTTTTATTTTTGAAAAACACTGATGCGTTGTCCAACATAATTTTCCTCAAGAGCAATATTAATCATCGCTTTAGCGTAGTCCGCATAACTGATAATACTTTCGTCCTTGGCATTCAATGTGAGTTCTTCACCAGCAACAACATAGTCCCCTGTCTTTTCTCCCTCTGGTCGGAAGTCAATTGCTGGACTCACGTAAGTCCACTTAACATTATCTCGTTTTCTTAGTGCCGCCAAAGATTCAGCCATAGCGGCAGCCAAAGGTTTAAAAGCTTCTGGAAAGTTCTCTGACTGATAAAGTTGAAGGCTATGTTCTGGATTAAGATACAAACTTCCTGCACCACCGACAACCAGCAATCGTTTGTCTGTATTTTCCACTAAATCTGCAAGATGCTGAACCGAAGCTGTATGCTGTTCAAGACTGTCTTCAGCCCAAATACCAAAAGCATCAATAATAACATCAAAATCTTTGACATCTTCTTTAGTCAAATCAAATAAGTCTTTTTCCAGTACTGACTGAGCTGCTGTTTTGTTCTCGCTCCTGACAATAGCTGTGACATCTATTCCTCTATCTGTTGCCTCTTGTACAATTAGACGGCCAACTTTGCCATTTGCTGCAACTACTGCTAATTTCATAAATTAACCTCCATTATCATTTTCGTTGTAATTCCTTTTGTTACAAGTTAATTTTATATAAGCCTACAGAAAAAGTCAATTATTCGGTTTTTTTAAGGATTTATCGCTATACAATGCTCAATATCCCTAAGAACTTCCTGCAGACTTATCGTTTTCATTTGTTCTTCCATGGCGTTTTGAATCATGTCGAGTTTAACATCAAGAACCTGATGAATATTTTTCCCCACAGAACAATCTAAGTTAGGATGTTCATGAAAATGAAAAAGACCTTTTTGACTCACAGCCTCAACTGCTTCATAAACATCAAATAAACTTATTTCTTCGATCGGCTTTGCAATTCTTGTCCCTCCACTTCCTCGAACCACTGTTACCAGTTCTTTGGCTTTTAATTGTTGAAGTACTTTTCTGATGATGACTGGATTGACATTGATACTGCTTGCCAGAAAATCGCTGGTTATCTTGCGCTCTCCTTCATATGTATGGATACAAGCAAAAATATGAAGAGCAATGGTAAAGCGGCTTGATATTTGCATTTTTTCTCCTTAAACGCTTGACTTACTTTAAGTATAATTCTCCTCTCTGAGAATGTCAATAATAAAACAATTGCATCAATTTCCCACTCTTTAAACAAAATAAGTTATAATTAAGTTATCAGAAAAGAAAGGGGTATTAAAATGTTTTCTGAAAATTTTTCAAAAAGGCTACGTAAAAATGTCGGAATAAACGGCTTAATTTCAACACTTATTGGCTTGCTTATTCTCTTCTGGCCAGGGCGTACAGCGCAGGTAGGAACTGTTTTGATTGGAATTTCTTTTATTTTAATCGGGATTTTTTATCTTGTTTCTATTTTCTCACTGATGAATGAAAATTTTTGGTCTAGATTTGGACATTTTCTTTTAGGAACAATTTACGTGATTGCAGGACTGTTTTCATTGATTAATCTAGCAGCTGCTACAGCCACTTTATTTATTATTATCGGAATTTTAGTGGGCTTTACTTGGATAACAGAAGGCTTTGTATCTTTTAGTTATGTGCCTTATTCACCCTCTAAACCGTGGACTATTCTCTCTGGGGTTTTAAGTGTAGTTGCAGGTTTCATGCTTTTGCTTACGCCACTATGGGGTGCAATAGCACTTTGGACGCTCCTCGGTATAGTTATACTTGTCCTTGGTATCTTTAAGCTCGTTCATTACTTTACATGGTAATTATAAAAAAGGTTCTGTATAATCTGTGGTGGTAGATTAAAATCTACT
>NZ_WIVG01000020.1 GCF_016758115.1 Lactococcus garvieae | reverse complement strand
GAGTTTAGATTCAGCGCCATGTATCCGGGACGTATCTTTACTATGGCAGGACGGCGATATCGTTATCTTGAGAACATGAGTAACGGTAATCATTTGATAATCTCTGATTTAGTCCAGAGTCACAATGTATCTTTTGTTGAATCTTTTGATAGGAATGTCAGTTGGTTCGCTAGTCTAGATGAAAGAGTTCGCGAGATTGTAAAACCTGTGCGCAATTTTGATCCCTGGTCTGGTCCCCAAATTAGAGAAAGTTCCCTTACTTGGGGAGGAGGGGGACGGAATAACTTACCCACTAATTTAGAAGATTTTCCAGAAGTTGCGAATGACGTAACAGTTGTTGACTACAGTGGAACTCCTAGAGCTTTTTCCCTTTCTTTGGCAGATATGGTTCGATTATCAGGACCGGGACGAGCCTTTCCCAACCAAGGTCATAGACGACAACCTAATCTGGAATCTGGCATGAGCAGGGGGTGGTGGTTAAGGACTCGCTCTAATGCTGGTACGATGCCAGGGTGGTCCGTGTTCTCACCTGAATTTGGTTTTCAAGCTCAGCTAACTTCAGAAGCATCGATATCAAATGGTGATGGTGGCTGGCACTCTCCTCCACATCAGACAGGGACTCGCCCCGCCCTCATCATCCACCAACCTACAACCTAAAAAAAGAAAAAACGCCCAATTAGCATATGAACATGCTAATAGGGCGGTTTCTTTTTATAAATTTGCGAGAAAGACACTAGCTTTTAGCTTAAGGACTCACTTCCCACTCGAATTTTCCAAACTAAAAATCATACAGTTCTGTCGAAAGATAGCGTTCACCATTATCTGCGGACAGAACCAGCACTTTTTTACCTTTGCCCAGTTTCTTAGCGACCTCCAGTGCAGCCCAGATAGCCGCACCACTAGAGATACCCACAAGGAAACCTTGATAAAAACCGATTTCGCGAGCAGTGCTGAAAGCTTCTTCGATAGGAACATCGATGACTTCATCGTAAGAAGAAGTGTCCAGAGCTTTAGGGATGAAGGGCACTCCAATACCTTGAATTTTATGAGGTTGGGGTTGTCCGCCATTTAAAAGTGGGGAAGTGGCTGGCTCAACAGCATAACTTTTAAGTGCAGGATTGGCCTTCTTCAGAACATGCGAAACACCTGAAATTGTCCCGCCAGTCCCAACTCCTGCAACAAAGGCGTCTAAACCAGTTTCGCCAAAGGTTTCAAGTATTTCTACAGCAGTACTTGCCTCATGGGCAGCTGGATTAGCTGGATTTTCAAACTGAAGGGGAAGGAACCAACCATTTTCCTCTGCCAGACGTTCTGCTGTAGCAATGGCTTCATTCATTCCACCAGCCGCGGGTGTCAAGACAAGCTCAGCACCGTAAGCCTGAATCAACTTACGGCGTTCTACAGAGAAAGTTTCAGGCATAACGATAACAACCTTGTATCCCAGAGCAGCACCTACAAAAGCAAGGCCGATGCCTGTATTGCCAGATGTGGGTTCGACGATAGTGCCGCCAGCTTGTAAAAGACCATCAATTTCAGCCTGACGAATCATATTGAGCGCGATACGATCTTTCACAGAACCACCGGGATTAAAGGCTTCAAGCTTGACATAGACTTCTGCGCTATCAGCAGGAAGGTTTCTAAGCTTGATAATAGGTGTTTGACCGACAAGTTCCGTGATATTTTCATAAATTTTAGACATAAAATTCTCCTTTTTATCCCTAAGGACTCTTTTCTCTATTATAAAACTTACTCTACCACTTTTACATAAAAAAAGCGAATAAAGATTATAAAATTATCATATAACAAATTGTATAGGTTTACATTGAATAGCAAATAGTATATACTTAGAATTAATAAATATTTTATTTATGGAGTTTTTGTAAAATGAGAACAAAGCACAAATTTTTATTTGGTGCAGCAGCAGTTGCACTCACCAGTCTTGGAGCGGTAAAAGCACAAGCAATGTCTGTACAAGAGTTAGCAGAAGCAGCAACGCCTGTTGCTAACGAATACGGTCTTTATCCGTCTGTGATGATTGCGCAGGGAATTTTAGAGAGCAGTGCAGGCCAAAGTGCTCTGGCTGTCAATTATAACAATATCTTTGGTGTAAAATATACATCGGGAACTCCTGTTTACCTTCCAACACAAGAGTTTATTGATGGGCAGATGCAAAATGTTGTTGAGCCCTTCCAAGCTTATGGTTCAGTTGCTGAAGCTTGTGTAGCTCAAGCGCAACTTTTGCGAGGTTCATTCTTGTATTCTGGTGTTTGGCGTGAAAACACGAGCTCATACCAAGATGCAACGGCTTGGTTACAAGGCCGTTATGCAACAGACCCAAATTATGCCGCAAAACTCAATGCTTTGATTGCAGAGTATGGCTTGACGGCCTATGATGGAGGTGGTGTTGCTGCGCCTTCAACCACAAGTTACGCTACCGCATCACCTACATCAACGCCTGCTACCAGTGCTTATGGTTTGCAGTCCTACACTGTGAAAAAAGGTGATACTGTCTATGACATTGCAGCGCAATATGGTGTAACCATGGATGCCATCCTCGCTCAAAATGGACTTCAAGCTACAGACCATATCATGATAGGTCAAGTTCTTCAGATTCCTTTAGCAGCTGCCTCTACCACGGTTTCAACTTCTGCCTCAGCAGTTTCTCGTACATACACTGTTCAGTCTGGTGACACTTTAACTTCGATTGCTTCGGTCTATGGGTTGACGGCAGATGAACTTGCAGCTATGAACGGTATCACAGGAAATATCTATCCAGGGCAAACTTTGTCTGTCTAATATACCCTATCCTATCGTGAAGCTTTATTAGCTTCACGATTTTTTATTCTAGTTTAAAATAGAGTAATATCATATCTATTTGTTTTGTCCCAGTTGATGTATGGAACGCAAAAATAAAGTGGTGAGCACAAAAGAACATTATAAAAAGACCTCATGCTGATAGGACCACCAAAAGTTAGACTGAAAAATCTAGCCTTTGGAGTGCGTATCCGTGTGAGGACTTTTATATTAAAAAAATGGATTATACAGTTTTTCTTTTCCAATAGTGGTATTTGGACCATGACCAGGATAAACAATATAGTCATCTGGCAGAGAGAAAAGCTCTTGTTTAATAGAGTGAAGGAGCTGTTCATGATTTCCACCGATCAAGTCTGTTCTGCCAATTGAACCTGAAAAAAGAGCATCTCCAGAAAAAACGATTCCTTCTTGTTCAAAGACAAAACTTACTCCACCGGGAGAGTGACCGGGTGTATGCTGAACAGAGAACTCTAACCCTGAAAAATTATAAGGTGTATTGCAGCTATAATATTCATCCACGATTGTTTTACAAGTTACGGGTTTACCCATCATTGAAGCGGAAGCGTTAAGCTCGGGATGCGTAAGCCAATCTTTTTCGCTTTCATGCAGCAGAACTAAAGCTTTGGGATAGGCTTCCTTGATGGTGTCCAGTCCCATGATATGGTCAAAATGAGCATGAGTGAGTAAAATAGCAGCAAGAGGTTTATTGATTTCTTTGAGTTTCTCAAGGATTTTATCAGACTGACTGCCTGGGTCAATAAGCAAGCTAAAAGTAGAATTACTCAGGATATAAGCATTTTCCTGAGCAATTTCACTGACGATTTTATTGATTTTCATAGATTAATTTCCTGTTGCAGCAAGTTCAGAACCTTGTTTTATAACGTCAGTCGGCATCTGCCAGTCTTCAACAGATGTTGGATCGGGATAAAGATCATTCATCATTGCTTTGAAAACTTTGGCGGCAATGTACATATTTTCGCCATAAATAGGCTGGAGCTTGTTTTTGTAGCCTGTCCATACAGCCATTGCATACTGAGGCGTGTAGCCGACAAAGTTTTCATCAGGTGCCATGGATCCACCTTGGAGTTGTGCTTGGGTAATACCAGCAGTTTCTAATGCTTGTTGATATTCACTGGCATCATAGTTTGAAGTCCCCGTTTTTCCAGCTTCTGGGAGTCCAGGAGTTTGGGCGTAAAGACCTGTAGAAAGTGCCGGTATTGCTCCGTCATTACCTTTGATTACTCCTTTGAGAATATCAGTAATAATATAGGCTGTAGAAGGCTTCATAGCACGTGTGCGCTCCGGTTCGTAAGTTTTTGTCGAACCATCAGGCATGATGATTTTTGAAACATAGTAAGGTTTAGTATAAATACCATCATTAGCTAAGGCAGCATAAGCAGCAGCCATGCGTTCAGAGCTGGCACCATATTGAGTATCCTTACTTCTTGAATTACTTGAAATACCGTTTGAGTATGTCATCGTGCCTGGTTCAAAAGTTGCTTCACCATTGGCATTTGTTCCTGTTTCTACGGCATATTTAAAGCCCAACTTGTTCGCAAACTCGGTAGCTTTGTCAAGTCCAACTGCATTTAATGTTTTGATGGCTGGAATGTTACGTGAAAGGGCTAAAGCCTGTCGCACAGTGATATTTCCGAGATAGCGGTTGTCCCAGTTGTTCAACTGAATGTTCGGAGAGTCTGGATAAAAGTAAGGTCCAGAGTCCGAGATAGTTTGAGCAGTACTTGTGTAAATACCATTATCGAAAGCTGGGGCATAGTCAACCAAAGGTTTTACTGTTGAGCCCCAGTCGCGGTCTACCGCAGTAGCCTGATTGAAACCAAAAGGAGTAATTTCGCGCTTACGACTGCCGATTTGAGCAGCTACACCACCTGTTTGTGTGTCAATGAGGGTTGAAGCGACTTGGAGCTCGTCATCTGTGAAAGGAACAGAATCATTAGTATTGACAATGTTGAAGAGGTCATTTTGAGCTTTACTGTCAAGTGTTGTATATATCTTTAAGCCAGCATTTGGAGCATCCAGCCCTGTTTCTTGATTGGCCTGTTTGATGGCTTCTGTGATAAAGTCATTAGCGTACTCAGGAATATTTGCGCCGCCTTTTAATGTTTGAAGGCCATCATCAATGGGCGTGTTAAGCGCTTCATCTCTTTGTTTTTCCGTAATTTTACCAAAGCGATACATGGAATTGATAACCAGATCACGGCGATACTTCGCAGCTTCTGGATTTTTATAAGGGTTGTAGGTATTTGGCGCTTGAGGCATCCCTGCCAGCAATGCAAGTTGCGCAATAGATAACTGGGTTAACGGCTTGTTATAGTAAGCCTTGGAAGCAGTTCCCATACCATAATAGCCATTAGCCATGTTGACTTTATTGACATAAGCGATAAAAATTTGCTCCTTAGACCACTTTTGATCAAGCTGTAAAGCAAGCCAAGCTTCTTGAATCTTTACACGCATGGTTTGATCGGAAGAGTCCGTAGAATAAAAAGAGAGCTTAATCAACTGCATGTCTAGGGTAGAACCACCCTGAATATGTCCGCCACGTAAGTTATTTAATAAAGAGCCGACAATACGTATCGGATCAACACCTCGTGTATTAAAAAAGCGGTGGTCTTCAATTGAGGTAACGGCATTGACAAGCATAACAGGAATATTGTCTGTTTGTACTAAGTCGCGTTGTTCTGCCCCAAGTGTTGCAATAATGTTTTCATCCTTGTCGTAAACAACTGTTGAAGGAGGGGACTCAAGCTTACTCATATCTAATTTAGGAGCATCTTTTGCATAGTATATAAAAAGTGCACCTGCAGCAACAAAAGTAAAGATGACAGCGGAAAAAATCAGAATTAAAGCCCATTTCAATGTGGAAATGAGTGATCTTTTAACAGCCGTATTTTTCTTTTGACTCGCTTTTGATTTTTTTCGTTTGTTCGTAGAAATTTTAATTCACCTCACAAAGTTTATTAACGATTTCCAAATAGGGAATTCTAGGAATTTGATTGGATGAAAGCGGGTAAGCATGCTTTTTAATATAATCAAGTGGAATGGACTTTAGCCCGTTCTTCTCATGATAAAAGTGAATCAAATTCTCAGAAGGCAAGTAGTAGGTTTCGTCTAAAGAAGCAAAATGTAAAAGAACAAAAGCGATACCTTTTTGCTCAATCACCTTTTTCATATGAACAATTTGATGTTCATGGAAATTTTTCAGAGGAAAACTTGTTTTCTGATGTGTTTCTTTAGCCTCAAAGTCAATATATCTCCCTTGGTAGACTCCGGAATAATCAGTGGTAGAAGCCTGTCTAAAGTAAGCTTCAGTGATTTTTGCCCGGCTACGTTTGGGGTAGTCGACTTTTACGATTTGGATGGGTGTGGGTTTTTTATGAATTACAGCGATATCGTGTGCCAGATAGTAATCATTGGTGGCATTAATCTCGGCTTCAAAGTTCATCCCACGCTTTCCAAATTTTACTGCCGGTTTAGATTTTATCATATTCAGGGAACTTTTCGCAGCGTTATGCACTATTTTTTTCCCAGATGTTTTTTCTGAAAAAGCTTTTCCTTGTTTGTTTAAACCTTGGGGATATTTCAACATAAGTATTTTTCCGTTTATTAAATTGTCACCTCTATTGTATAATGTAATTATAGCATATTTTTTACAGGGAAGTGTCAGTTATGAAAACTTTACTTATCACAGGTTACACAGCTTTTGACTTAGGGATTTTTGATGAAAAGGATATAAAAATAAGTATTATCAAAAAAGCTTTAAAAATGCGCTTGGAAGCTTATTTGGACAATGGTCTTAATTGGGTTATTTTTACTGGTAGTCTGGGTTTTGAATATTGGGCTTTACAGGTTTCCAAAGAGTTGCAGAAAAATTATGATTTTTTCATAGCCAGTATCTTTCCTTTTGAAACGCATGGAAAAAACTGGAATCAAGCCAATCAGGCTAAATTGCAGGAGTTTAAAAATGTAGATTATGTCAAGTATGCCTACGAAAGTTACGAAAATCCCAGTCAATTTCGTCAGTATAACGATTTCTTACTTGAAAATTCGGAAGGCGCCTTAGTTTTATACGATGAAGAAAACGAAACAAAACTGCGTTATATTACAAACAAGATGCAAAAGATACCAAACTATAATATGGACTGGATTAGATTTGAAGATTTGCAAGAAATTTGTGAGGATATGAACAATGTGTGACATAGACATAAATTCTCACACAATAGTAAAAAAACACGCTTTTATTAAACCCTAAATTTTGTTATAATGATTAGCGAAATGATAGCGCTGCTCAAGTTTTAGAATTGTTCACAGCCTAGATAGAATGGGGAAAGAAAGTGGTTGATTTATACTTGTCTCCGTCATGCACAAGTTGTCGTAAGGCGCGTGCATGGTTGGATAAACACGGTGTCCCTTATAAGGAGCACAATATTTTGACACAGCCGATGACGAGTGATGACTTGCGTAAAATTTTGTCAAAAACGGAAAATGGTACGGAAGACATTATCTCGATTCGATCAAAAATATTTCAAAAGCTTGATTTGGACCTTGATGAGTTAACAATTAACGAGTTAATTGATCTTGTGACAAAGTATCCAAATCTTTTGCGTCGTCCGATTATTACAGATGATCGTTTGTTACAAATTGGTTTTAATGAAGATGAGATACGTGCCTTTTTACCTCGTCACTATCGCCGTGCTGAGATGAGGCAAGCTGTGAACGAATTTTAAATGAGATAAAAGGAGAGTGGAAAATTATGAAAACAAATTATCAATATCCACTTGATTTGAGTTGGAGTACTGCTGAAATGACTGCAGTGCTCTCTTTTTTCAATCAAGTTGAAAAATTTTATGAAAGCAAAGTCAATCGGGAAGAATTTTTAGAAAACTACAAAGAGTTTAAACGAATTGTTCCTTCAAAGATGCAAGAAAAGCAACTGGGGCGAGAATTTGAGGAGAACAGTGGTTATTCGCTTTATCGTGCCCTAAAGGAGGTACAGGCTAGTGAAAGACAATACGTTCGCTTTGAAGAAGCTTGAGCAAGCGAAAGTTTGGATCAGAGAAGCGGGCATTTTTCTTCGAGATAATATTCATCAGAGGCTGGAAATTTCTCACAAAAGTAGCTTCAGTGATTTAGTGACAAATTTTGATAAAAAAGTTCAGGAAATTATTATTGAAAACATCCTCAAAACCTATCCTGAAGATAAAATTTTGGCGGAAGAGTCAGGAAAGAACCTTGTATCCTTTGACCAATCTCAAGAAAATTTTTGGATTTTAGATCCCATTGATGGAACCATTAACTTCGTTGTACAGCAAGACAGCTTTGCTGTGATGCTGGCATATTATGAGCACGGACAAGCGCAATTTGGCTTAATACTTAACGTAATGGAAGATAAGCTTTACTGGAACAATGCGCACCACGTATTTTGTAACAACAGGAAGCTGACCTATAAACCTAAAGAGTTATCAGAAAGTTTACTGGCTATAAATTCTATGATTTACCGTAAAAATTTTTATAAACTGACAGACTTTAGTCTGAAAACTTTAGGTGTGAGAATGTTAGGAAGTGCTGGGATAGCTTACGCAGACTTGCTTGAAGGAAAAATTGTGGGATATTTTAGTCGCTTACAACCATGGGACTATGCTGCAGGAAGTATTTTGGCTGGAAAACTTGGTTTTGTGACCAAGACCTTTGAGGGAGAAGAGCCGAATCTTACAGACTGTCAGTATATTTATAGCCTGCCGCGACATTTAGTAGAACAGTTGATACAAGAAACGGACGTAATCCTGTAAAGTTGACGAAATGATTCATTGTGCTATAATTTAGGTTGTCTTTTAGAATAAAGAAGTTATAGGAATGAACAAATGGATAAAATAATTGTCAAGGGCGGTAATACACGCCTTAAAGGAACTGTAGAAATCGAAGGTGCAAAAAATGCCGTTCTACCTTTGCTTGCAGCAACGCTTTTGCCAAGCGAGGGAGAAATTGTTCTTCGGAATGTTCCTATTCTGAGCGATGTCTATATGATGAATAACTTAGTGGATCATCTTGGAGTAGATTTGGAGTTTTCAGAAGAAAACAAAGCAGTTAAAGCACAAGCAGCTGCAAAGGTAAAAATAAAGGCACCTTATGAATTTGTAAGTAAGATGCGTGCCTCCATTGTCGTAATGGGGCCTATCCTTGCGCGCAATGGTCATGCTCGTGTTTCGATGCCGGGCGGCTGTTCTATCGGTTCACGTCCCATTGATTTACACCTGCGAGGCTTTGAATTGATGGGAGCTGAAATCACTCAAGAAGCTGGCTATATTGAAGCCAAGGCTGAGAAACTTCGTGGGGCTTACATTTATCTAGATTTTCCATCGGTTGGGGCTACACAAAACTTGATGATGGCAGCAACTTTGGCAGAAGGCACAACAACTTTGGAAAACGCTGCACGTGAACCTGAGATTGTTGATTTGGCCAACTGGCTCAATAAGATGGGAGCAAATGTCAAAGGTGCGGGAACGGATACCATCATCATCAAAGGGGTTGAAAAAATGCATGGGGCCAACCACGCAGTAGTCCAAGACCGTATCGAAGCTGGAACCTTCATGGTAGCAGCTGCAATGACACAAGGTGATGTCCTAATCAAAGATGCTGTTCGTGAGCATAACCGACCGCTGATTTCAAAATTGATTGAGATGGGGGTGGAATTCGTCCAAGAAGCTGAAGGGCTCCGTGTTATCGGTCCTAAAGTTTTAAAACCAACCAATGTCAAAACTTTGCCACATCCAGGTTTTCCAACAGATATGCAATCACAGATGACTGCTGTGCAAGCTATTGCAAATGGTGAATCAACGATGATTGAAACAGTCTTTGAAAACCGTTTCCAGCACTTGGAAGAAATGCGCCGTATGGGATTGACTGTCGATATCACGCGAAACACAGCCATTATCCAAGGGACACGTAAGTTGCAAGGTGCCCAAGTTAAGTCAACAGATTTACGCGCGAGTGCAGCTTTGATTTTGTTAGGAATGGTAGCCCAAGGGCAAACTACCGTTCGTAAATTAAATCACCTTGATCGTGGTTACTATCGATTTCATGAAAAATTAAAATCACTTGGAGCAGATATTGAACGTGTTCCAGAACTTGAGGAAATAGATGATTAAAAAAACGATTAAAGTCTTAGGGATTCGCCTTTCTTTGCTCCTCTTAGTCCTTGTTCTTGTAGTTGTAGCAGTAGCAACAGGCCTAATGCTAGGTTATGGTGTGCTTGGAGGAGGACAAGCAACTCGCGTTTTTAGCGGAAACTTATGGCAAGAGGTACTACAACGTTTAAATCCGTAAAAAGAGTTTTCAGCTCTTTTTTTATTTTTAAACAAAGCAGATTCTGGGGAACAACTTGCTCAAAAAGTTGAATTAAGTCAGTTTTTATGCTATTCTAATGAGGTATGAAATTTCTGAGCTCAGGGCTCATAAATAAGGAGAAATAATTAATGACTGCAAGTTTTGAAAAAACTGGTGTTAACACTGGTACACTCTCATTTTCAATCGATCAAGAAACAATCAAACAGGGTCTTGACAAAGCTTTCAATAAAGTAAAAGGTAATATCTCAGTTCCAGGTTTTCGTAAAGGTAAAGTCAGCCGTCAAATGTTTAACCGCATGTATGGTGAGGAAGCGCTTTTTGAAGAAGCTTTGAATGCTGTACTGCCAGCTGCTTATGATGCAGCTGTAAAAGAAGCAGGTATTGAGCCGGTTGCACAACCAAAAATTGATGTCACTAAAATGGAAAAAGGTTCAGACTGGGAGTTAACAGCGGAAGTAACTGTTAAACCAGAAGTTCAGCTTGGCGACTACAAAAACTTAGAAGTTTCAGTAGATGCAACGAAAGAAGTTTCTGATGAAGAAGTAGAAGCACGTTTGACTCAAGAACAAAATAATCTTGCTGAGTTGACGGTCAAAGAAGGTAAAGCTGAAAATGGAGACACTGTTGTTATTGACTTTGTTGGTTCAATTGATGGTGTTGAATTTGAAGGTGGAAAAGGTGCAAACCATAGTCTAGAACTTGGATCAGGTCAATTTATCCCAGGTTTTGAAGAACAACTTGTGGGTACTTCAGCAGGTGATGAAATTGATGTCAAAGTAACTTTCCCAGAAGACTACCAAGCCACAGAACTTGCAGGTAAAGAAGCAGTCTTTGCAACTAAAGTTAACGAAGTAAAAGCGAAAGAAGTTCCAGAACTTGATGACGAGTTGGCTAAAGATATCGACGAAGAAGTTGAGACTTTAGATGAACTTAAGGCTAAGTTCCGTAAAGAACTTGAAACTGCGAAAGAGGAAGCTTACAATGATGCTGTTGAAACAGCAGCCATCGAAACAGCTGTAGCTAATGCTGAAATCAAAGAAATTCCTGAAGAAATGATTCATGAGGAAGTTCACCGTGCAATGAATGAATTTCTTGGTGGTATGCAACAACAAGGTATTTCTCCAGAAATGTACTTCCAAATTACGGGTACAACTGAAGAACAATTGCATGAACAGTATCAAGCTGATGCTGGTAAACGTGTGCGCACAAACCTTGTTATTGAAGCTATTGCGAAAGCTGAAAACTTTGAAACTACAGATGGAGAAGTTAAAGCTGAAATTGCAGAGTTGGCTGAACAATACAACATGCCAGTGGAACAAGTTGAAAAACTTCTTCCAGTTGACATGCTCCAACATGATATCGCGATGAAGAAAGCTGTGGAAGCAATCACAAGTTCAGCTAAAGTTAAATAGAAATCATAAAAGTATATCAATGAGGTGTTACGACCATGCTTGATATGCTTTTTTATTCCTTGAGATGTATTGCTATTAGAGTTAGGCTTAATTAATTTGATATAAAAAAGGTAAAATGATAGACTTTTAATAAAGTGGGGGAGGAGATTTTCAACCATGGATGAGATAAAAAATATTATTTTTGACTGGGACAATACTCTTTTCCCTTTTAAAAAATATTGGGAAATAGCACATCGCAAGGTTTTTTTAGATTTAATTACTTTTGATAGTGGTTTTTCAATTGATGATTTTATGTGGAAATACCATGAATTTGATGCGCAACTGTGGCCGCAGGTTCATGAAGGAAAAATGACAATTGAACAACTGCGTGAAGAACGTGTTCGTATGGTGCTGGATCACTATGCTATCAATTACAAAGAAAATTTCATTCGACTTTTTTTTGATATTTTTCTTACGGTCTTGCTTGAAGAAATAGAGCCTGATTTTACTCTCCTTGCCAAGATGAAAGAGCTATCAAAGAATTACAGTATTGCGATTTTGAGCAATGGTGAAAGCTGGGAACAGAGAGAAAAAATTCGACGTTTTGGCTTTGAAAACATGTTTCCAGTCTATATTTCGGCTGAAACAGGTTTTAGTAAGCCGGATCCTGCGGCCTTTTGTTACCTCCTTGAAAAAGAAGCTTTTGAGCCCAAGAGGACTCTTATGGTGGGCGATTTATTGGAACATGATATCTTACCCGCTCAGAAACTCGGTTTGACCACAGCTTATATCGGTCAGGAAAAAAATACAGTTGCAGATCAGAATTACGAAGATATTGATACTTTTCTTGAAGACTTTTTGTAAACGTTTGCGTTTTAGAAAATATTTTGGTTCAGTCAAGTCTGCGGGGGTAATGGCTAAAAATGGGTTACAGTGACTATAAGAAAGTTGTCGGTCTGACAGCTTTTTTAGTTGTGTTTGACAAGTATTTGTTGGAGTAAAATATGTTTTCCAAGGTGGTCAAAACGCCCAAATCCAAAAAGGCAATGCGCTTAATGAGCTTCCAAAGGTTGTTGAGCCTTCTAGAGGACCAGGGGAATAAGGGGAGACAATGCCTCTTTGGATAGCAGTCTTATGCTTGAGCAAGTAAGGACAAGACTTTTTAAAATCCTCTTTTTCGCGTCATTACTTTTGGTGGTAAAAAGATTACGCTTGATGATCTGCTTTCTGCAATGAATGTGAAAAACAATGAAATCGCAGGTGTTGATGCACCTGAGTCAGGCGTTTATAACAATGGCTATCAAGTTGTTCATCTTGGTTATGGAATTGATAAAAATGTGCAGACACCAACTCTTTTGGATAAAAGTGGGATTACGGTTTCGTTTTTAGGCAAAGTAGCGGATATTATTCAAACGAGCAGTACTCGTCTTTTTCCAGGTGTGGATTCAGATATGTTATTTGACGACTTAATTCGTGAAGCAAATGATATTGCTGAAGGCTTTATTGCGTTGAATATCCAAGAAACAGATCTGGCTGGACATGCAGAAGACGTGCTGCGTTATTCTGATCGTTTAGAACTTAGTGATAGGCGGATTGAGGAGCTTCTTCCCTTGATAAATGAAGGAGATGTTCTCATTGTTATGGCAGATCATGGCAATGATCCAACGATTGGACATTCTAATCATACGCGTGAACGTGTTCCCCTACTTATTCACAGTCCAGGCATCTATGGCAAGAATATCGGAGAAAGAAAGACGATGGCTGATGTTGGAGCGACAGTCGCAGCTTATTTTGGCGTTGATTCGCCCCAAAACGGGAAATCTTTCCTAAGTGAAATTTTTGAATAAGAGGACGACCTTATGGTGGGGAAATTTCCTTTCGTGATTTAGAATTCAAGGTTAAGAAGCCTCAAAAAGAACAAAGTAAATAGCGAAGTGAGCTGAGACGAGCAACTCTATTGAGTTGAGTGATGAAAGATTTTGAGTAATTTTTTGTAGATAAAGAGACTTGAAATTTCCTTGCTTTTCCTGTAAAATGATAGAGTTGTCAGTGCCGTCTGTAGTGTAATGGATATCACGCAAGATTCCGGTTCTTGCGATGGGGGTTCGATTCCCTCCAGACGGATAAATTTTTATGTTAAGCACTGTAAAACATTGTGAACTGCACAATGTTTTTTACATTATGTTCTTCTTTTTACCCTAGAAGAATGCTGTGAACTTCAAGGTAGTAGATATTTTTTATCTGCTGACATCAGTGAAAAACATAGACTACAAATAGAAGATTGAGGGAAATATGGAAATTCAATTCTTAGGGACAGGTGCAGGTCAACCTTCAAGAACCAGAAAAACTCAAGCTATTGCTTTGAAAATGCTGGATGAACGAAATGAAATATGGCTTTTTGACTGTGGGGAAGCGACGCAGCACCAGATATTGGAAACATCAATAAGACCGAGGAAAATTACAAAAATATTTATTACTCATTTGCATGGGGATCATATTTTTGGTTTGCCTGGATTTCTCTCAAGCCGCTCTTTTCAAGGCTCAAGTAAGGATGAGGAGCATACGAATTTAGATTTATATGGTCCAAAAGGTTTGAAGGACTTTGTGATGACCGCTTTGCGCGTATCTGGTACACGTCTTGGTTATAGGATTAATTTTTATGAGCTTGATGAGGCTGGGAAAATCTTTGAAGATGATACTTTTGAAGTTTATGCAGATATTTTGGACCATACGATTTTTTGTTTAGGTTATCGTGTAGTGGAAAAAGACCGTGTAGGGGAGCTTGATGCTGAAGCTTTGAAAGCAGCCGGCTTGCCTTTTGGTCCGCTCTTTGGCAAAATTAAGAAGGGTGAAACAGTGGAGTACGAAGAGAAGGTGTTTCGACCTGAAGATTATATCGGAGCAGATAAACGTGGAAAAGTAGTGACGATACTGGGTGACACACGGCGTACATCAAGTGCAGTGAGACTTGCTGCTGGTGCAGATCTCTTGGTTCATGAGGCGACTTATGAAGCGAAAGAGTCAAAAATGGCGCGACGTCATGGACACTCTACAGCAAAACAGGCAGCTGATGTTGCAAGAGAGGCAGGCGTCAATCGCTTGATATTAACACACATCAGTGCGCGTTATGTTGGTCCCTTGGTTGCGCAGCTTGCGCAAGAGGCCAGAGCTGTTCACGAAAATTCCTATGTGGCAAAAGATTTTTATGAAGAAAAAATTGACTAGAAGAAATATCGTTATTACTGGAGCCAGTGGAGATATTGCCCAAGAGCTCATTCGACGTTTACAAGATGATAATCTTATCTTGGTGAGCCGTTCCCTCCCTTACCCAGAAATCCCTGAAAGAGTAGATATTCTTATCAATAATGCGGGTTTTGGTGAGTTTGAAGAACTGGAAAATCTTTCGGATGAGCAGATTGAGGAGATGTTTAAGGTCAATACGCTGGACTTGATGAAGCTGACACGTGACTTGCAACCCCAAACACAAGTCATCAACATTGCTTCAATGGCGGGAAAGTTACCTACAGCTAAGTCAACGGTATACGCCGCCTCAAAAGCAGCAGTTCTGGCTTTTTCAGATGCCTTACGTTTAGAAAAGCCCGAACTGATTGTTACCACAGTTAATACTGGGCCTGTCCGGACAAAGTTTCATAAGGACAATAGGGCTTATCTTGAAAAGGTAGGCAAAAATGCAATCAGTGCGGCATATGTTGCTTCTAAAATTGAAAAGGCGCTTGGAAAAAGGAAAAGGGAAATAAATCTCCCTGTTCAGCTTGCTGTCGTTGCAAAGCTACGTGCTCTTTTTCCAAGGAGTGTTGACTTTGTAGGCAGAAAATTTTTCAATTACAAATAAGTTTCTAAAAAAATAGTTGCAGATGAAGTGGAGGAAACTTGATTAAATCAAAATATATATGGGATGTCACTGAGTCGGAGTTGCCGGATGAGTTTCTTAAGTTAAGTAAGAAATATAAATTAGACAAGTTGGCAGCACAAATCTTATGGCAACGGGGGATAAGGGAAGAAAAGGAAGTCAAATCCTTTTTGAATCCAGACCTTCAAGACTTGCATGATCCGTTCTTATTGCATGATATGGACAAGACGGTAAAGAGAATACTGAAGGCCGTTGAAAATGGTCAGAATATCTTAGTCTATGGAGATTATGATGCGGATGGCATGACGGCCAGTGCTGTGATGAAGACAGCTTTGGATGAATTAGGTGCGGAAGTTCAAGTTTATTTACCTAATCGCTTCACGGATGGTTATGGTCCGAACATTGATGTTTATAAGTATTTTATCCAAAACGAAGGCATTGACTTGATTATCACTGTGGATAATGGCGTGGCTGGACATGAAGCTATTTCTTATGCGCAAAGTCAAGGGATAGATGTCATCGTGACGGATCACCACAGTATGCCAGAAGAATTACCTGCCGCTTATGCTATCGTACACCCAGAGCATCCTGAATCAGAGTATCCATTCAAATATTTAGCGGGTGTTGGTGTGGCCTTTAAGATAGCGACAGCTCTCCTAGACTATATCCCCTCGGATATGCTGGATTTAGTAGCTATAGGAACTATTGCTGACATGGTCAGTCTTACAGATGAGAATAGAATTTTAGTCAGTCAAGGTCTTAAGATATTAGCAAATACAGAGCGTGCGGGATTATTGGAGCTGATGAAGCTTTCAGAAACGAATTTTGATCAGATAAATGAGGAAACAATTGGCTTTCAAATTGCGCCTCGTCTTAACGCTCTTGGACGCTTGGCTGATCCCAATCCAGCGATTGAATTGTTGACAGGATGGGATGAAGAAATGTCAGCGGATATTGCTCAGATGATTGATGAGAAAAACAAGGAACGTAAGGCCATTGTTGAGACTATTTTCAATCAAGCAATAACCATGATGACAGACGAGCCTGTACAAATTCTTTATCATAAAGATTGGCACAAAGGTGTGCTGGGCATTGTTGCTGGACGTCTTCTTAACCAATTTCACAAACCAGTGCTTCTTTTAGCTGAAGAAGAAGGTATCCTTCGAGGCTCTGCGCGCTCTACTGAGAGTTACAATATTTTTGAAGCTTTAGATGCACATCGGGATTTATTCATTGCTTTTGGCGGACATAAACAAGCAGCTGGCATGACTTTTTCTCTAGAGAATCTTGATGCGATTAAGCAAGTGATGCTTGACTTTATTGCGGAAAATGATATTGATATGTCAAAGAAGAGCACACTGGGCGTTCAGGGGAGACTTCAGTTTGAACAAATAAGTTTAGAAACGATTCACAGTTTGTCTAAGCTCGCTCCCTATGGTATGGACAATCCAAAACCTCATTTTCTTATTGAGAACTATAAAGTTGAGCAGGCGCGCAGCATGGGTAAAGACAACAGTCATTTGAAGCTAAAGCTAAACCAAAACGGACAGATGTTAGATGCTGTTTATTTTGGGCATGGTTCTGAAAGTCTGGAGTTTGAGCAAAGTGATACAGAGCTTGTGGCCAGCTTATCAAGCAATACTTGGAACGGCACAACAGCGGTTCAGCTTATGGTCGAAGACGCTAGAGTGAATGGCATAGAGCTTTTAGATATACGAAGCCGACAAATTGAATTACCTCAAAATACAGTACGTTTTGTCCATAATGAAGTGAAAAATGGTACAATGGAAGAAGTGCTTATTATTGAGGAAGCCCCAACAAACAAGCTCGCTTTATCTGTTTTGGCTAAATTAATACATGAGCAGGATTTTGCATTGATTTATTTTAAAAATAACATCAAGAAAAATTATTATTTGACAGGAGCAGGGACCCGTGAACAGTTTGCCCGTTTCTATAAAACGATTTATCAGTATCCGGAATTTGATGTGCGCTTTAAGTTGAAAAACTTGGCAAATTATTTAAAAATACCAGAAATCTTGTTGGTAAAAATGATTCAAATTTTTGAAGAATTGAACTTTGTGACGATTGAAGACGGCATGATGACTGTTAACAAAGCAGCGGAAAAACGGGATATCTCTGAGAGTGGTATTTATCAAGAACTCCAAGAAATTGTGAAATTTCAAGAGCTTTTTGCCTTATCGCCTGTCAAAGAAATCTATAAAAAATTAAAAGAGGAAAATGCAGATGCAACTTAAAGATTACATTGCAACGATTGAAAATTATCCAACCGAAGGTATCATTTTTCGTGATATCTCACCACTTATGGCTGATGGCAATGCCTACAACTATGCAGTGACAGAAATTGTGCAGTATGCACGTGATAAAGAAATTGACGTGATTGTTGGACCAGAGGCACGTGGATTTATCGTTGGCTGCCCAGTTGCTTTTGCACTTGGCGTAGGATTTGCCCCTGTTCGTAAACCAGGGAAGTTACCACGCGAGGTTATTTCAGCAGATTATGAAAAAGAATATGGGACAGATACTCTGACGATGCACGCAGACTCTATTAAGCCAGGGCAACGTGTTTTGATTGTTGATGACCTACTGGCAACAGGTGGGACGGTAAAAGCAACCATTGAGATGGTTGAACGTCTTGGAGGTATCGTTGTAGGCTGTGCCTTCTTTATCGAACTGGATGCACTCAAAGGGCGTGAAAAGCTTGGTGACTATGATTACAAAGTTTTGATGCATTACTAAAAGTTACTGAGAGACGGTTTTGGCTGGACTTTCATTGCTATTTTGATGTTTACTAAAACCTACACATGATGAACCGCGTTAAATCCGTTTACATATTGACAATGGCGCGAATTTAATATAATATAGAAAAAGAAAATCTGAAAGAGAGCACAAAAGTTTGAAAATTGAAGCATTAGAAGGACAAAAAATTGAAGAACTTTCAATGATTGAAGTTGCTCATGCAATTTTGGAACAGAACGGTGAAGAAATGGCTTTTGCTGAAATTTTGAACACAGTTCAAGATTACTTGAAGAAGTCCGATGATGAAATTAAAGCCACAATTGCACGCTTTTATACAGAAATGAATACAGATGGAAGTTTCATTCCACTAGGAAATAATGTTTGGGGCCTTCGCTCATGGTATGCTATTGATGAAATAGATGAGGAAGTAATCGCTCTTGATGAAATCGAGGACGAAGAAGAAAAAACAGCGAAAAAACGAACAAAAGTCAATGCATTTGGTATCGAAGATGAAGTGGATCCTGAAGATGAACACATTGATAAAGGCAATGAGACGGATGATCTAACTTATGACGATGAAAATCCAGACGATGAAAAAGACGAAGTTCAGGCGTATGATGCTGAGCTTGCAGAAGTGGAACTGGATAATGTGGATGAAGACGTTGAACTTGATGAAGAGGACGACGATGACGACGACAGTGACTCAGAAGAGAGCTAAAATATAAAAGAGTGAGGTCCCTGACCTCGCTTTTGTAAATATTACCTAACAAACTTGCGCTTTATCCTCTCTTTGATAGGACAAGCGTGATAAGGAGGATTAACCTTGGTAGATAAAGACACGGAGAAGTTTTCGCGAGAGAGTTTCAAAGAAAAAATCTTGCGTGAACTTGAAGAAGGAAATCGAGCGAATACGGATGGAACCTTTGAAAACTATGCGCGTAAATCTAACAAAGAGCTTTCTTCATCTCATAGTAGACGTTCTCGACGAGAACTGACTGATTTTTCAAATTTTAAACGTCCAACGACATTTAAGTTAACTGAAGAACTTGATAATCGTCAAACAAATAGTAAGAGAGAAACTTCGGAAGTTTTAGAAGGACCTGACAATACAGTTTCTGAAAGTGCTGTATCTAGAGAGGAACCTGACTTTGCAACGGTTCGATCACAAATGCTTCAGTCCATGCGTGCGCAAGAATATCCAGAGCTTGAGACACAAGCCAACGGGGCTGGACATGGTAGCTCTTCATCTGAAATGGTTGAAGAATTGGCTGCCAATGAAACAAAGGATAGTCCAAAGCTTCCAAAAACTCCAGAGTCACCTGAGAGTAGAGTTTCTGACAAAACTGTATCAGGGACAAAATCTGACTTTGAGACAGTTCGAGCACAGATGCTTCAGTCCATGCAAAAGCAAAGCTATTCAGAGTCTGAAGGACAGGTAAAGGTGCCTAGATATGGTGGTTCTTTATCTGAAATATCTGAAGGACTTAGTGTGCATGAAATAAAAGATAAGGTAGAAAGCTCAAAAGTTTCAGAAGCATCAGAGAGTATAGCTTCTGAAAAGCCTGTATCGGGGGCAAGCTCCGACTTTGCAGCAGTTCGAGCGCAGATGCTTCAGTCAATAAATGGACAAAGTTATTCAGAACCTGATGGCCATCCAAAAGGAACAGGTGCTGCTTCGTCAGAAGATTCAGAAGGAGAAGCGCCTACAGAGGAGATGCAAAGCAAGCGAAGAAGTCGCCGAGCGAAAGCAGAGAATTCCGAGAGACCTTCCAAAAAGTCTAAGCAATCAAAAGCTCCGAAGAAAGTTTCTTCTGGCAAGATTATTGCCATTATAGTAGCAGTTTTAGTCCTAGCGGCTGCGGGCACAGGCTTTTACGGATATAACTTTATCAAAGAAGGGGTGCAACCCCTGAATGCATCAGAAACAACGAAGCGGCCTGTTAATATTCCAGCGGGAGCGAGCAGCAAACAAATCGGTGACATCTTACAAAAAGAAGGCATTATTAAAAATGGAATGATCTTCCAGTATTATACGAAGTTTAAAAATTTCAGCGGTTTCAAGAGTGGTTATTACAATCTTGCACCAAGTATGAGTTTATCTGAAATCGCGACCCTTCTAGAACAGGGAGGAACGGAACATCCTGTGGAACCAACTCTGGGTAAAATTTTGATTCCAGAAGGTTATACATTGGAGCAAATTGCCCAAGCTGTTACTGTCAATTCAGACAGCAAGGATGAGAAAACTCCTTTTAGTAAAGAAGACTTCATGAAGGTGATTCAAGATCAAGCTTTCATCGAAAAAATGAAAAAAGAGTTTCCGAAACTTCTCGCAAGCTTGCCAGCAAAAGACAGTGGCGTGAAGTATCAGCTCGAAGGTTATCTCTTCCCAGCGACTTATGAATATACGAAGAAAACAACTGTTGAAAGTCTGATTCAGACAATGCTTTCATCAATGAATACCCAACTTGAACCACTCTATGATAAAATGGAAGCTGCAGGTCTTTCAGTTAATGAAACACTGAGTTTAGCAGCTATTGTTGAAAAGGAAGCAAGAAGTGATGATGACCGTCGCAATGTGGCGCAAGTCTTCTTTAACCGCAGGGATTTGGGCATGACCTTAGACTCAAATACAGGTATCTTCTACGCTGAAGGAAAACTTGGTAAGGATACTTCACTTGATCAGCAGGCTGCAATTAATACACAACTAGATTCGCCATTTAATACATACTTGTACCCTGGATTTGGTCCAGGACCAATCGTCAGTCCAAGTTTGTCGGCAATCAAAGCGGTATTAAATCCGACTGCGAATAACTATCTCTACTTTGTTGCAGATACAGAAGGGAAGATTTATTTTGCCCAGACACTTGAAGAGCAAAATATAAATGTTCAAAAGTATGTCAATGACGCGATTGCAGCAGGTAATTAATTAACTTAAAAAAGGATAAAAAAATGGTAGAAAAAACTTTCCCTATGACCAAAGAAGGTCTGGAAAAACTAGAACAAGAATTAGATAACCTTAAATTGGTAAAACGTCCAGAAGTTGTTGAGCGCATCAAAGTCGCACGCAGCTACGGAGATCTCTCAGAAAATTCAGAATATGAAGCAGCAAAAGATGAACAAGCTTTTATTGAGGGACGCATTTCTACAGTGGAAACAATGATTCGTTACGCTGAAATCGTGGACAACGCCAATATCGATAAGAATGAAGTTGCACTTGGTAAGGCTGTAGTTTTCCAAGAAGTAGGTGATGACGAGGAAGAAGAATATCAAATCGTTGGTACTGCTGAAGCAGACCCGTTTGCAGGAAAAATCTCGAATGAGTCACCAATCGCTCAGGCTTTGATTGGCCGTAAAGTAGGCGATGTTGTAAACATTCCATTACCTATGGGTGAAATCGAAGTCAAGATTGTGGATGTAAAATAAAAACTTATCTCTATAGGATGGGCGCTGAAAAATATTTGACATATTTTCTTAAATGAAATAAGTCGTTTAAAGATAAGTAAGTGCTGCTTGTATTTTGTATAAAAAGTCGAGAAAGATGATTTTCTCGACTTTTTCATCAGTCCTTCGAGGATACTTTTATTTATTAAGGAAGCTCCAACCACTATTTTTGGTAAAAAAGTAAAAAATTCGATATAATAGTCAATAAAGGTCAAAGATTGGAGGTTCTATGTCTGCTCAAAATACTTCAGATATTATCGAAGCTTATTTGCGAAAGCTGTTGGAAGAAGCACGTGAGATTGAGATTAAGCGTGCAGATTTAGCCAACCAATTTGATGTGGTGCCTTCGCAAATTAACTATGTTATTAAAACACGCTTCACACCGTCAAAAGGCTTTGATGTAGAGTCAAAACGGGGTGGCGGCGGTTATATAAAAATATTCAAATATCATTATTCAGCAAAACACGAGTTTCTGCTTGATTTGATTCAGAAGTTGCCAGAAAGTTTGACAGAGAGCATGGCTCAAGATGTTTTGCAACTTTTATTTGATGAAAATATTTTGACTGAACGAGAAGGCAATCTTCTCCTGTTGCTTCTGGTTGATAGTGATATTTCTAACAGTTGCAGAGCAAAAATGATGATAAAAATACTACAGAGATTGGATCGAGACGATGAAATTTAATGAAAAGGAATTTACACCGCAAGTCATGCGTGTACTTCAGAAGTCTATTGACTATGCCTATAAGTTTAACTATGCCTGGGTGGAAAGTTCGCACCTCTTGGCAGCATTGGCTGAAGTTCCCTCTTCATTGGCATTTACCCTATTAAATTCTGAGCAACTTGATTTAGAAGAGATGTTAATCGACATTGAGGACTTTTCAAGTCAAGTCAAAACAAAAAAATCAGAAATAAAATTTAGCCCAAGAGTAGAAAATATTATTGAGCAAGCAAAAGTTTTAGCACAAAACAACGATAAAAATCGTGTGGGAACGGAACATCTGTTGTACATGGTATTGGCTAACGAAGCGAGCTTTGCGGCACAACTTTTACGGGAGCAGAATATCAATACTGCAAATCTTCGAAAAAAACTGGAACAAAAAGCATATTTACGTGTTCCAGAACGTCGGAAAGCTGTAACACCGGCCTCAAAGAGAAATCTCTCAGGGAAAGTTTCAGAAACCACGACAACGCCCACATTGGACACGGTATCCACAGATTTAACCAAAGCTGCTCGTGAAGGCAGGCTTGATCCAATGATAGGAAGAATGCGTGAAGTGGAACGCCTTATCCATATTTTGAGTCGCCGTACTAAAAATAATCCTGTCTTAGTCGGAGAGCCTGGTGTAGGTAAATCTGCGATTATTGAAGGCTTTGCAACACGTGTGGTGCAGGGAGATGTGCCTGCTGATCTCCGTGGCAGCCGCATCATGGCTTTAAATATGGCCATGGTTGTTGCTGGTACGAAGTTCCGCGGCGAATTTGAGGATCGCTTAACAGCTATTGTGGATGAAGTAACCCATGATAAAAATGTTATTGTGTTTATTGATGAACTCCATACGATCATCGGAGCTGGTGGAGGAATGGACTCTGTAAATGATGCTTCAAATATTTTGAAGCCCGCACTCGCGCGTGGAGAATTTCAGCTTATTGGAGCAACGACTTATCAGGAATACCAGAAATATATCGAAAAGGACGAAGCTCTGGAGCGCCGCTTTGCGCGTATAAATGTCGAGGAACCGTCAGAAGACGAGACCATTGCCATTTTACAGGGGCTGAAAGAAAAATTTGAAGTTTATCATACAGTCAAGTTTGAGGATGGAGCCTTAGAGCGGGCAGTAAGTCTGAGTAACCGATACATGCCAAGTCGCCGTTTGCCAGACAAGGCCATTGATCTTCTTGATGAAGCGGCGGCAAAAGTCAAGATAACGCGTAAGACAAACCATAGTAAATTGGATGAATTAAAAGCAGAGCTGAAAGAAGAAGAAAGGAAGTTACAAGCTGCGGTTGTGTCTCTTGATATCCTCGAAGCACAAAAAATTGAAAAAAACACTCAGAAATTAGTCCGTAAGATTGATAATTTTCCGTTATCTGAAGAAGATATTCCCCTCGTTCAAGAAAGCGACGTTTATGCTGTTGTTTCAAATCTTACAGGGATTCCTCTACAACAAATGACGAAAACAGAAAGTGAGCGCTTGATTAATCTTGAAAAAGAGTTACACAAGCGGGTCGTTGGACAAGAAGAAGCCATAACAGCGGTGTCTCGCGCAATTCGGCGGGCACGTTCAGGAGTTGCTGATACGAGACGCCCTCTAGGGTCATTTATGTTCCTCGGTCCTACAGGTGTCGGTAAGACAGAGCTTGCCAAGGCCTTGGCTGAGAGCGTCTTTGGCAGTGAAGAAAACATGATTCGTGTAGACATGAGCGAATTTATGGAAAAGTTTTCCACTTCACGTTTGATTGGCGCTCCTCCGGGATATGTGGGATATGATGAAGGGGGTCAGCTCACAGAGCAGGTGCGTAATAAACCTTACTCGGTTATCTTACTTGATGAAATTGAAAAAGCCCATCCAGATATTTTCAACATTATGCTACAAATTTTGGATGATGGTTTTGTTACAGATACCAAGGGGCGCAAGGTTGATTTTCGTAATACAATTATCATCATGACCTCCAACCTTGGAGCGACAGCGCTTCGGGATGATAAAACAGTTGGTTTTGGTGCAAAAGCAATCGCAAAAGATTATACAGCTATGAAGGCTAGGATTATGGAAGAATTAAAGAAACACTACCGCCCTGAATTCCTTAATCGCATAGATGAAACAATTGTCTTCCATTCCCTCACGGAAAAAGAAATTGAACAAGTTGTGAAAATCATGAGTAAGTCGCTTGTTTCGCGCTTAAAAGAGCAAGATATTAAAGTGAGGTTTACACCATCTGCCTTAAAAGTCATCGCAGACAAAGGTTTTGACCCTGAGTATGGTGCACGCCCACTGCGTAAAGCGCTCCAACGAGAAGTTGAAGATCTCCTGAGTGAACAATTACTGACCGGAGATATTCAGCCAGGGAATACAGTGTCTATAGGTTCTTCTAATAAAAAAATTAGAATACATGTTATCGATTGACTTGAAAGCGATTATATATTATAATTAAATTAGAAATAAAGAAAGGACGGTTCTTAAGACTTGACTGTCCCGCAGATGCAAAAACAGTGAAGATTCATCAAAAGAGCCGTTAAGGTAAACTCTATGATCAAATATAATATCCGTGGTGAAAATTTTGAATTAACAGATTCAATCCGCTCATATGTTGAAGATAAGGTTGGAAAGCTTGAGAAATATTTCAACGATGGTCATGAAGTGACAGCCTATGTAAACCTCAAAGTATACTCAGATAAACGTTACAAAGCAGAAGTTACAGTTCCAGCTAAAAATGTAACTCTGCGTGCAGAAGATACAGCAACTGATATGTATGCAGCTATTGACTTTGTTGAGGAAAAATTAGAACGTCAAATTCGTAAGTACAAGACACGTGTGAACCGCAAGTCTAAAATCAATGTTCCTACAGGTCAAGCCTTTGGTGATGAGTTTGCTCCACTTGAAGAAGTTGAAGAAGTGAACGAAGAACAAGTAAAAATTGTCCGCACAAAGCATGTTTCTCTTAAGCCTATGGACTCAGAGGAAGCAGTTTTGCAAATGGATATGTTAGGACACGATTTCTATATCTTTACAGATGCTGATACAGACAGTACAAGTGTAGTTTACCGTCGTACAGATGGAAATATCGGTTTGATTGAAACAAACTAATC
Organism: Lactococcus garvieae; assembly: GCF_016758115.1. Lineage (GTDB taxonomy): Bacteria > Bacillota > Bacilli > Lactobacillales > Streptococcaceae > Lactococcus > Lactococcus muris. The sequence continues at coordinate 12,318 of NZ_WIVG01000020.1, read as the reverse complement.
TTAGAAGTGAAGCGTTTCTATCAAGTAAAAGAGTCAAGCCTCAGGCTTGGCTTTTTGTATATTGGTAACTTTATATGATAAAATGAATTTTTTCATATAAAAACTATAACAGATTGTCACAAAAATAAAACTGTACTAGTAAAGAAAGTGCAATCATCCGCGTATATCGCTTGAATTTAGTGAACTGTATGATATAATGAAAGAGTAATCTGAAACAGAAAGACCAAAGGAGATTTTCGATATGAAAACAGAAACTAAAGAAATCTTTGAGCAAGCCTGGGAAGGTTTTAAAGGAACAGACTGGCGTGATAAAGCGAGCGTAACACGCTTTGTTCAAGCCAACTATAAACCTTACGATGGAGACGAGAGTTTCCTTGAAGGCCCAACAGAACGTACGCTTAAAGTAAAAGACATCATTGAGACTACAAAAGCGCATTATGAAGAAGTAGGCTTCCCATTTGATACAGACCGTGTTTCTTCTATTCACAAAATCCCTGCAGGTTATGTAGACCCTGAAAATAAAGACCTTGAATTAATTTATGGTATGCAAAACAGCGAACTTTTCCGTCTGAACTTCATGCCAAAAGGTGGTCTTCGTGTAGCAGAAAAAATCTTGACAGAACATGGACTCAGTGTTGATCCTGAATTGCATGATATTTTGGATACAACAATGACTTCTGTAAATGATGGTATCTTCCGCGCTTATACATCAGCTATTCGTAAAGCGCGTCACGCACATACAGTAACTGGTTTGCCAGATGCTTACTCACGTGGACGTATCATTGGTGTTTACGCACGCCTTGCGCTTTATGGTGCAGACTATCTGATGAAAGAAAAAGCACGCGAGTGGGATGCAATCACTGAAATCAACGATGAAAACATTCGTCTTAAAGAAGAAATCAACATGCAATACCAAGCACTTGACCAAGTGGCTAAGTTTGGTGATCTTTATGGGCTTGATGTTCGCCGTCCAGCTTTGAACACGAAAGAAGCTATCCAATGGATCAATATTGCTTACATGGCTGTATGTCGTGTAATCAATGGTGCTGCAACTTCACTTGGTCGTGTGCCAATCGTTCTTGATATCTTTGCTGAACGTGACCTTGAACGGGGTACATTCACTGAAAAAGAAATTCAAGAATTCGTTGATGATTTCGTATTGAAACTCCGTACAATGAAGTTTGCGCGTGCTGCTGCCTATGATGAGCTATACTCTGGTGACCCAACATTCATCACAACATCCATGGCTGGTATGGGTAACGACGGTCGTCACCGTGTTACAAAAATGGACTACCGTTTCCTTAACACATTGGATACTATCGGTAACGCTCCAGAACCAAACTTGACTGTTCTTTGGTCTGATAAGTTACCACATGCCTTCAAACGCTATGCAATGTCAATGTCTCATAAACACTCTTCTATCCAATATGAAGGTGTTGAAACAATGGCTAAAGAAGGCTACGGCGAAATGTCTTGTATCTCATGTTGTGTATCACCACTTGATCCAGAAAATGAAAACGAACGTCACAACCTCCAATACTTTGGTGCGCGTGTCAACGTTCTGAAAGCAATGCTTACTGGTTTGAACGGTGGTTATGATGACGTTCATAAAGACTACAAAGTATTCGACATTGAACCTGTCACTGACGAAGTCCTTGACTACGATACAGTTATGGAAAACTTTGACAAATCATTGACTTGGTTGACAGATACTTATGTGGATGCAATGAACATCATTCACTATATGACGGATAAGTACAACTATGAAGCAGTGCAAATGGCCTTCTTGCCAACACGCGTTCGTGCCAACATGGGCTTCGGTATCTGTGGTTTCGCCAATACGGTTGACTCACTTTCAGCCATCAAATATGCTAAAGTTAAAACAATTCGTGATGAAAACGGCTATATCTACGATTACGAAGTTGAAGGTGACTTCCCACGTTATGGTGAAGACGATGATCGTGTAGACGATATCGCTAAACTTTTGATGAAGATGTACTACGAAAAATTAGCTTCACACAAACTTTACAAAAATGCTGAAGCTACAGTTTCACTCTTGACTATCACTTCAAACGTTGCTTACTCTAAACAGACAGGTAACTCACCAGTTCATAAAGGTGTATTCCTCAACGAAGACGGTTCAGTGAATAAGTCTAAAGTAGAATTCTTCTCACCAGGTGCTAACCCATCAAACAAATCACGTGGCGGATGGCTCCAAAACTTGAACTCACTGTCTAAACTTGACTTCGCACATGCAAACGACGGTATCTCATTGACAACCCAAGTTTCACCGCGTGCACTTGGTAAAACACGTGACGAACAAGTAGAGAATCTGGTTCAAATTCTTGATGGCTACTTTACTCAAGGCGGTCAACACGTTAACCTTAACGTTATGGACCTCAAAGATGTTTACGGCAAAATCATGGCTGGTGAAGACGTTATTGTCCGTATCTCTGGTTACTGTGTAAACACTAAATACCTTACACCAGAACAAAAACAAGAATTGACTGAACGTGTATTCCACGAAGTGCTTTCACAAGATGATAACGAAGTAATGCACACTTCTAATATTTAAAACAGTAAAAACAATTTATCTTTCAGATAAGTTGTTTTTTTTATATTCTTTCTAAAATAAGCAGGAAGGAAATCACTTTTACTAAAAAGTAGCTTCCCTAATTTTCCTGCTATAATTAGAGTCTAAAAATATCTAACTTATTGAAAAGACTGTGAAAAACAGGCTTTTCAAAAGAAAGAAAAAATAAAATTCACAAAATGTACACAGAACAAGATGAGAGACAGAGTGCTCTTTTTTAAGGATTTAAATTTGGATGCGACAACGCGACACTCTAACTTTGTTATAATTATGCAAAAAAAACAATTGTGGTATTGTAATAATATAAAACGTGTGTTAGAATGTATACGAAAAGCAGGTGTTAAGAAAAAGTAACAATTTTTAAATATATATGGAAGAATTGCGGATATAAATGATTGTGGACAAATGTACTTCAATGGCGGCACTTACGGTGCTCTGATTAAAGCGCGCTCCCCCGCTTCCTACTATACAAGCTCAGACAGTGGTTATCATGAAATGGCGTTTGCATCGTGGACTCCAAAATCGGGAACAAGCTATGAAGTATATAATAAATAGAATGAGGCATGCGATATGAAAAAAACTACTACATTACTTACTATCGCAGGAGTTTTATTATTATTATTGGGTGGAATATATATTAGGGCCGGTCATGAGAATAAAGTTCAAACAATTGCAGGCAGTGAATCAAAAACATCAATAAGTAAAGAAAGGAAGAAACGTCCAATTCCCTATAGAGATAACTATACTGTTCGAGGATGCATTGAAAAATTCCGCACATATAACAATTTTGAAAATGCAATTAAGGATTCAAGTTTTATGACTGATGATACCGTTGTTATTTTAGAACCAGACGTTAATCCTGCTGAAGCAGCATTGTGGCTTCCTGGAGATGGCATTTCACATTTGATTAATTTTAAGACAGGAGAAACAAGTAAACCAATTACTGATAAAGATCCTCGAGCAACAACAATAAAACATATAAAGGAAGCGTTAAAAGTTGTTGATGAAAATGGTAAATGAGAAAGAGGTTACTCATGGCAGACGAAATGGTACTGGCAACATAGAAATGGTTGAACAAAACTTATGGACACATTCCTGAGTTTGACAAGTGTTCAGAAGACGGCGCACAAGTTTCGGCAGAGTGGCGAGTTCAAGTCTTCTTGAGGAGAGACACTGTTGAAGAAACACAACCCAATGATATATCAGCATACAACATGTTATTACACGTTTCCAATATTGTTGCGGAAGCTAGCGATGAGGTAAATTTGATTCGAATTTTTGAAACTTTCGCAAGTATGAATGCTCAAACTCCTGATAACTACTCTCATACCATTGCCGCAGGGGGAATGATTGCAACATTTGGAGCAGTAATGCTAGCCTTACTGGTACTTGTATGATGAATAAATATTTTAAAAAGAAATTACTTTTGGTGGGTTTACTGCTTTCTTTGTTTGTTATGTTAGGCGCTTGTTCTAGAAATAATAAAGAAAACCTAGATTATAAAAAACTTACTCCAATAGAGCAATTTAACAATGTCGCAAAAGCTTCTGCCCCCAATCTTAAAGAGTTTGAAAATACGTTTGGAAAAGGAGCGAGCTGGGAAATAATAGGTGCACCTATCGGTTCGGATATTTCAAATGAGTATGAATTTAGATTAAAGCTTAAGAAGATAGGACCTATAGAGCAATCTACATTTGATGAAATCAAAGTAAAAGCTCAACCCTTTACCGATAAACTTTTAGATGAAATGAAAAAAGTAGGAATTGAACACCCTGTAGTTAATTTGAAAATCCTTGATGAAAATAAAAATCAATTCAAAGGGAGTGAACATCTAACAACTACATATCGACTGACTAAGTAAAGAATTATTAATAAAGTTTTATCTGTGCTTGCATTTTTTAATTGACAGATATATAAAGTACAAAAAACCAAGAGTTTAGGGGAATTCTTGGTTTTAACTTTAGATTTTTATTTTTTCTTCGGAAAAGTAGGCATGAGTATATCTGGTTCAAATCTCTCCATAGAATCAGCAGCGCAGCTTAATACTGCATGAGCTATGACTGACTCTGCCCTTGACTTTGAGTTTATATATGGAAGGATAAACGCGTAAGAGCTGAATAACGCTCGGCATTACCAATATTAGGGAGAAGCTATCGAATTAACCAATGTATCAGTGGGTAGAAAGATTAACCTAGTACCCGAACGATAATTCTGCTATAATAAAGCTATGAATAAAGTAATCGGTTTGACAGGTGGAATAGCTTCTGGGAAATCAACAGTGGTTGATTTTTTGCGTTCTCAGGGTTATCTTATTATTGATGCAGATCAAGTAGTGCGAGAACTACAGGCACCTGGAGGGCTGCTCTATCAAGCAATCATGCAAGAGTTTGGCGGCACGTATTTTGATGAAAAAGGACTTTTGAATCGTCGAAAGTTAGGAGATTTAGTTTTTTCAAATGACGAAGCACGGGCAAAACTCGCACATTTGCAAAATCACATCATTCGCCAAGAGATTTATGACAGACGTAAAGCTCTACTCAGCAAAGATAAATCAGGGAAAGCACTTTTTATGGATATTCCTTTGCTTATTGAGCAAGGCTATGATGGTTTTGATGAAATCTGGCTAGTAGCGGTGCCTGAGGAAGTTCAGATTGAACGCATAATGACAAGAGATAAGATGACAGAAGCAGAAGCGAAAGCACGTATTCGAGCCCAAATGCCTTTGTCAGAAAAGAAAAAATATGCGACGCGCATTATTGACAGTTCGGGAAAAATTTCAGAAACAAATGAAAAAATTCGCGAACTCTTAAAAACGATAGAAATAGAAAAGAGGAATTGACACGAGTAAGTCAGCTAAAAATAAAAATGTAAATTGGAAACAAAATTTATGGGTGACATGGATTGGATGTTTTATTGTGGGTTCATCCTTTTCTTTAGTGATGCCTTTTTTACCACTCTATATCCAAAGTTTAGGTGTCACCGGAGCCAATGTGGAGTTATTCTCTGGATTAGCTTTTGCTTCGACAGCCTTGGTATCCGGTCTAGTGGCTCCAATGTGGGGGAAACTTGCGGATAAATATGGCCGAAAACCGATGATGGTGAGAGCTTCTTTTGCTATGACCTTTACAATGTCTGCTATAGCTTTCTCACATCAGATGGGCGGTTATTGGTGGCTTCTCCTCATGCGGAGTCTCATGGGCTTCTTCTCTGGCTTTATCCCCAACTCAACGGCGATGATTGCCTCCCAAGCACCGAAAGAACGCTCAGGTTATGCTCTGGGGATTTTATCTACTGCCATGATTACAGGCACTCTGATTGGTCCTTCTATAGGAGGTCTACTTGCGCAGTGGTTTGGAATGGCCAGTGTCTTTCTTATCGTTGGTGCACTTTTAGCCTTGGCGACTCTTTTGACGGTTTTCTTTGTTCATGAAAACTTTGAACCTGTAGCTAAAAGTGAAATGCTTTCTACAAAAGAAATTATCAGCCGTGTAGGGGATAAACACATCCTTTTTGGCTTGCTGATTACCAGCTTTATTATTCAAGTAACGACACAATCTATAGAACCCTTTGTCACCTTGTATATCAAGACATTGACAACAAATACAAATAATTTGATGTTTATTTCTGGTCTTATCGTTTCAGCTGTTGGCCTTTCAGCTATGATATCATCAAGTACTCTAGGAAAATTGGGAGACAAATATGGGGCGCATCGTTTAATCTTGCTTGGGTTAGTTTTTAGCTTCGCCATGTATTTGCCAATGGCCTTTGTACAGACACCTTTACAACTTGGTTTGCTGCGATTTATGCTTGGCTTTGGTACAGGAGCACTTATGCCTTCCGTGAATTCACTTTTAGCAAAGATTACTCCAAAAGAAGGCGTCTCGCGGATTTTTGCCTACAACCAAATGTTCTCCAACTTTGGGGTGGTTGTAGGTCCGATTCTTGGTTCAGCTATTGCGGGATGGGTTTCCTACCGTATGGCTTTTGTCGTAACAAGCCTCTTTGTCGTGCTTAATTTCTTCTGGTCCCTGATTAATTTCCGGAAATACCTAAGAAAACGGAGTATAGTAGAATGAGAGTAAAAATAACATTAGCTTGCACAATCTGTAAAAGTAAAAACTACATAAGCAGTAAAAATAAAAGCAACCATCCAGAAAAGGTAGAGACAATGAAGTTTTGCCCAAAAGAGCGGATGGTAACGCTCCACCGTGAGATATAAACTTTAGACATCAAGTTTTTACCTCATACTTTTAAAAGAATTGCACATCTCTAAAAATGATTTTGGAAAAATGTTATAATAAAAAATGTTAAAAATAATAGAAATGAAATGATAACCTAAAATGAAAGATGGATTGAAGAAAGCAAACTTCCTGAATTATTCTATTTTGATTCCTTATCTGATTATGTCAGCTATAGGACTTGTAATGGTTTTTTCAGCAACAGTTCCCTATCAGCTGGCGCGAGGGCTTTCGCCTTATAGGATGGCAATCAGTCAGGGTGCTTTTATGCTCCTAAGTTTTGTTGCTATTGCTGTTATTTATCGTATGAAGCTTCGTGCGCTTAAAAGCAGAAAAATGATTGGCTGGGTTCTTTTCCTGCTGATTGCTTCTATGATTTATGCACGAGTTGGACCGGGAACATATGCCAATGGTGCTCATGGTTGGATTCCGATTCCAGGAGTTGGGACCATTCAGCCAGCCGAATATGCAAAGTTTTTTGTCGTCTGGTATCTGGCTTCTGTTTTTTCAGAAAAGCAGGAAGAAATTTATGAAAAAGATATTTCAGCGGTCTTCAAAGGACAAACCATCTGGCAAAAGGTGTTTGGAGGCTGGCGCTTTTGGATATTCTTAATGCTGGGCATCTTGCTCTTAATGCCTGATATAGGTAATGCGACAATTATGGCTTTGATTACAGCAGTAATGGTTGCTTCTAGTGGCATTTCTTGGCGCTGGTTTAGTGGCTATGGGAAGATGCTGTTAACAGCTGTCGTCGCTTTTATCATTTATCTCTACGCAGTCGGGGGAGATGTTATACCAGGGCACTATGTCAATGCTCGCTTTAAAGCAATGGTTAATCCCTTTTCGGGTTTATCCACTTATGGACATCAACTTGCTAACTCTTATTATGCTGTGAGCAATGGAGGCTGGTTTGGGCGCGGTCTAGGTAACTCGATTGAAAAAAATGGATATCTGCCAGAAGCTCATACAGATTTTATCTTTTCGATTGTCATTGAAGAGTTGGGCCTGATTGGGGGGATTATCGTCTTGGGTGTATTGTTCTTCATGATTGCACGCATCCTACAAGTCGGTATCCGCGCAAAAAATGCCTTTAATTCGCTCATTTGTATTGGGATTGGCTCGACTCTTTTGATTTCAGTATTTATCAATATTGGTGGAGCTTTTGGAATCATTCCTGAAACAGGAGTAACTTTTCCTTTCTTGTCACAAGGTGGCTCTTCTTTCCTTGTCTTGTCGCTGGGAATTGCCTTTGTTCTAAATATTTCAGCAGATGAGAAGCGAAGAGAAGTAAGAGAACTTTCAAGTACATATGTCAGAAATACTTAATGTTAAGTGAAATGCTAAAGTCAAAAAAGCTAATAAAATTAGCTTTTTTTATAAAATTTGTATGTTGTGAAAATTCTTAATTTGGTTGCTGATGTTTTATAACACTCTATGTCCGTAACGTTCGGAAACGAGGCGTTCAAATGCTTTCTCGATAAGGCATTTGCTCGATTTTTACGATTTCCTCAGCGAGGAATACATCATTTTTCTTACGGCAAGACGTAACATACTTGTAATGTCATGGCGTGTGGGGTAAAATAGTATTTTAGAGGCTATAAAATATCATCAACCATATTAAACAACACACAACACAACATATAGGGAATTAAAGATAGGGGATTATATGAAAAAATTGCTCGTTGCCAACCGTGGTGAAATTGCCATCCGTGTTTTTCGTGCCTGTAATGAACTTGGGCTGTCCACTGTGGCCATCTATGCAAAAGAGGATGAATATTCTGTACATCGCTTTAAAGCAGACGAAGCATATTTAGTCGGGCAAGGTAAAAAACCGATAGATGCGTATCTTGATGCAGATGACATCATTCGTATTGCTTTAGATGCTGGTGCCGATGCGATTCACCCAGGATACGGTTTGCTTTCTGAAAACTTAGAATTTGCGACAAAGGTCCGTGAAGCTGGCTTAGTTTTTGTGGGGCCAGATTTAAAACACTTGGATATTTTTGGCGATAAAATTAAAGCTAAGAAAGCAGCGGATTTGGCGCAAATTCAAGGTATTCCAGGGACTGATGGCGCTGTCGATTTGGATGGGGCCCTTGCCTTTGCTGAAAGCTACGGTTACCCTGTCATGATAAAAGCAGCTCTCGGTGGCGGCGGACGTGGAATGCGTGTTGCTCGCAACGATGAAGAAATGCGTGACGGTTATGCACGTGCCAAGTCAGAAGCCCAAACAGCCTTTGGATCAGCAGAAATTTATGTTGAAAAATATATTGAAAATCCGAAGCATATCGAAGTACAGATTTTGGGAGATACGCATGGCAATATTGTTCACCTCCACGAGCGAGATTGTTCTGTACAACGCCGAAATCAAAAAGTTATTGAAATTGCTCCAGCGGTAGGGCTAAGACCAGAATTTCGTGAGGAGATTTGTCAAGCGGCTGTCCAACTTTGTAAAGCAGTCGGCTATGTCAACGCGGGTACAGTCGAGTTTTTGGTAAAAGATGAGGAATTTTACTTTATCGAAGTAAATCCACGTGTGCAAGTTGAACATACGGTTACGGAGATGATTACAGGCGTTGATATTGTTATAGCGCAAATCCTTATCGCACAAGGTAAAGATATTCACCGTGACATTAAAATCCCAGCGCAAGAAGAAATTCCATGTTTAGGTGCGGCTCTTCAATGTCGTATTACAACTGAAGATCCTGAGAATAACTTTCTCCCAGATACCGGTAAAATCAATACCTATCGTTCACCAGGCGGTTTTGGTGTGCGCTTAGACGTAGGGAATGCTTATGCTGGTTACGAAGTGACACCTTATTTTGACAGTCTCTTAGTAAAAGTATGTACCCATGCGACTAATTTTGAAGATGCTGTGCATAAAATGCAGCGTGTATTAAGAGAGTTCCGAATTCGTGGTGTGAAAACAAATATACCTTTCTTGGAAAATGTGATTGAAGATGAACAATTTACGAGCGGTCAAGCGACAACAACCTTCATTGACACCACACCTCAGCTTTTTAACTTCTCACACAAACGTAACCGTGGAACAAAAATCTTGAAGTATATCTCGAATATTACGGTCAATGGTTTTCCGGGAATTGATAAAACAGAAAAGCGTTATTTTGACCAAGCAAGACAGCCTAAAATTGAGCAGTCTGACCGTCCAACGACTAAACATATTCTTGACAAAGAGGGAGCTGAAGCAGTGGTTGACTTTGTCAAAGCTTCCGATGAAGTGCTTCTTACAGATACAACTTTTCGTGACGCTCACCAAAGTCTTTTAGCAACGCGCTTACGCCTTCAAGACATGAAAGGCATCGCGACAGCTGTTGACCAAGGGCTTTCTGACTTGTTCTCTGTTGAGATGTGGGGCGGTGCGACTTTTGATGTAGCCTACCGTTTCTTGAATGAATCTCCTTGGTATCGCCTGCGAAAACTTCGTGAACAAATGCCCAATACACTTTTCCAGATGTTATTCCGTGGTTCAAACGCTGTCGGCTATCAAAATTATCCAGATAATGTCATTCAGGAGTTTATCCGCAAAGCAGCAGCAGAAGGTATTGACGTTTTCCGTATCTTTGACAGTCTCAACTGGCTACCGCAGATGGAAAAGTCCATTCAAACCGTGCGAGACACAGGAAAGATAGCAGAAGCAACCATCTGTTATACAGGGGATATCCTAGATAAAACACGTCCAAAATATGATATAAAATATTACAAAGATTTGGCTAGGGAGTTGGAAGCTACAGGTGCACATATCTTGGCTATTAAAGATATGGCTGGTGTATTGAAACCTCAAGCTGCTTATGCTCTTATATCAGAGTTAAAAGAAACAGTAGATTTACCGATTCATCTGCATACGCATGATACAGCAGGAAACGGCATCATTACCTATTCAGGCGCAATTAAAGCGGGCGTTGATATTGTGGATGTGGCCACGGCTTCGCTTGCTGGTGGTACTTCACAGCCATCTATGCAATCACTTTATTATGCCTTGGAACATGGTGGGCGTCATGCGGCACTCAATATTGCTAATGCAGAACAGATTGACCATTATTGGGAAGACACACGCCGATATTATGCGCCTTTTGAAGCAGGAATTACCAGTCCTAAGACGGAAGTTTATAGGCACGAGATGCCAGGAGGACAATATACCAATCTTAAGGCGCAGGCTGCCGCTGTAGGACTTGAAGCACGTTTTGATGAAGTCAAGGCTATGTATAGCAAAGTGAATATGATGTTTGGCGATATTATCAAGGTCACACCAAGTTCAAAAGTTGTTGGAGATATGGCGCTCTTTATGGTACAAAATGACCTCACTGAAGAAGATGTCTATGCGAGGGGAGAGGAGCTGAGTTTCCCTGAGTCAGTTGTATCTTTCTTCCGAGGAGATATTGGTCAACCTGTGGGCGGCTTCCCAGAAAAGTTACAATCTCTTATCTTGAAAAATAAAAAGGCATTGACAGATCGTCCAGGCCTCCATGCTCCAGCGGTCGACTTTGCTCAAGTCCAGCAAGAGCTGTCAGAAAAGTTGGGCTATCCAGCGGAAGAACATGAGGTTGTGAGTTACATCATGTATCCGCAAGTTTTCTTGGATTACCAAAAAATGCAGGATGCTTTTGGTTCCGTCACCTTGCTTGATACCGAAACTTTCTTGCATGGTATGCGTATGGGTGAACAGATTGAGGTACAGATAGAAAAAGGAAAAACTTTGATTATCCGACTCGATGAGATTGGTGAACCAGATATCTCTGGAAACCGTGTACTCTTCTTCAACCTCAACGGCCAAAGAAGAGAGATTAGTGTCAATGATCATTCGATTAAGACACAAGTTGTAGCGAAACGTAAAGCAGATAGTGCAGACTTTCATCAGATAGGTGCAACGATGCCTGGTTCTGTTTTAGATATCTTGGTTAAGGAAGGTGAACAAGTTAAAAAGGGACAAGCACTTATGGTTACTGAAGCGATGAAGATGGAGACAACAATCGAAGCACCGTTTGATGCTAAGGTCAAAGCTATCCATGTCGTTTCTGGCGAAGCCATACAAACCAAGGACCTCCTTATCGAATTAGTCTAATAAAAATTTAACCGAGCAACATCTAAATACCAGACTTCCATGGGACAGATTTCAGAATCTATCACATGGAGGTCTTTTTTATGCTCAACTATTTCAGGAGATGAGTGAACTTGTTTATTGAAACAAGATAAGTTGAACACCNTATACTATAGACTCAGAAAGTAAACGTAACATTAGAAATGTATATGTAATGAAAATCTAAAAGTACAGGTTACGTCAAAGGAGGAGTTTATGACACCAGAAAAGAAAAACCAGCGGCGGCTGCGCAACCTTGCGCTCTTATCGCTCCTGTTACTCGCAGTAGGCGGCACCTTCGCCTTCCAAGCCTTCAACCAACGGGCTATCAATGACCGGCTGAATGAAGTGGAGATCAATGTCGGTGGCCGTGTCCACGACTACTACAACCG
>NZ_WIVG01000002.1 GCF_016758115.1 Lactococcus garvieae | reverse complement strand
GATTTTAATCTACCACCACAGATTATACAGAACCATTTTTATATGTTAGAGCTACAATTCCTTCTAAGAATTGTCTGGGCATGAGCAGAATTTCTAAGAGATGCCCTTTATATAAAATTCAAATTACCAAGATGCTTTCTTAACGCCTGGAAGTTGACCTTTATAAGCCAACTCACGAAGACAGATACGGCAAAGTTTAAATTTGCGGTAAACTGAATGCGGGCGTCCGCAGCGTTCGCAACGAGTGTAGGCTTGCGTTGAGAATTTTGCAGGGCGTTGGTTTTTAACAACCATAGATTTTTTAGCCATTAGTTATTCTCCTATCCTATTATTTAGCAAACGGCATGCCAAGTTTAGCAAGCAATTCACGTGATTCTTCGTCAGTATTCGCAGTTGTTACGATAACAACATCCAAACCACGTACTTTATCAACATCATCGTATGAAATTTCTGGGAAGATCAATTGTTCTTTCACACCAAGTGTGTAGTTTCCACGTCCATCAAATGCTTTATTTGATACACCATGGAAGTCACGTACACGTGGAAGAGAAACAGTTACGAGTTTATCCAAAAATTCGTACATACGTTCGCCACGAAGCGTTACTTTCGCACCGATAGCTTGCCCTTCACGAAGACGGAAAGCCGCAATTGATTTTTTAGCTTTAGTAATCAATGGTTTTTGACCAGAAATCAAAGCCAATTCAGCAACGGCTTTGTCAAGGTTTTTTGAGTTGCTCACTGCATCCCCAACACCCATGTTAAGCACGATTTTTTCAACTTTTGGCACTGCCATGATTGAAGTATAACCGAATTTTTCAGTCAATGCTGGTACTACTTCGTTAGAGTATTTTTCTTTTAAACGATTAGCCATATTCTTTCTCCTTCCCGTCTTAGTCTAGGACTTCGCCTGATTTTTTGTTGAAACGAACTTTTTTGCCGTCAACTTCTTTATAACCAACACGACCAGCTACACCGTTTTTATCAAGCACTTGTACGTTAGAAACGTGGATAGGTGCTTCAATTTCAAGGATAGCGCCGTTTGGATTAACAGCGTCTGGTTTTTGGTGTTTCTTCACGATAGCAACACCTTCAACGATGACTTTGTTCACTTTTGGTAAAGCTTTGATAACTTTACCTGTTGTACCGCGGTCTTTACCTGCGATAACCTTTACAGTATCTCCAGTTTTTACAAACATTTGATATTCCTTTCTTACGCCCTATGGGCACCCTACAGCGTAGGGGACTATTTCTATCCAAGATAGAAGTGAATTTATAAATGCGAAATTAGATTTTTCTTGTTTTATTAGTTTTGACGTAAACAGAGGGGACAATGTCCCCTTTATTTACGAACTCCTCTAGATATTAGAGAACCTCAGGTGCCAAAGAAACAATCTTCATATAACCAGCTTCACGAAGTTCACGAGCTACTGGGCCAAAGATACGTGTTCCTCTAGGTGTTTTATCGTCACGGATAATAACTGCTGCGTTTTCATCAAACTTGATGTAAGATCCATCAGGACGTTTAGCACCAGATTTAGTACGAACGATAACAGCTTTAACAACTTCACCTTTTTTAACAGCTCCACCAGGGGCAGCTGATTTTACTGTAGCTACGATAACATCACCAATACCAGCGAATTTACGGCTTGAGCCACCGAGTACACGGATAGTCAAGATTTCTTTGGCACCAGAGTTATCTGCAACTTTCAAACGGCTTTCTGTTTGAATCATGCTTTTTTCCTCCTAGTATAGCTTAGATAATTACAGCTTCTTCAACGATTTCAATCAAGCGGAAACGTTTGTCTTTTGAAAGTGGACGAGTTTCCATGATACGTACGATATCACCAGTTTTGGCAGTATTGTTTTCGTCATGAGCTTTGTATTTTTTAGAGTAGTTAATGCGTTTACCATAGACTGGGTGGTTACGTTTAGTTTCTACGACAACGGTGATAGTCTTATCCATTTTGTCTGAAACCACGCGGCCTTGATAAACTTTACGTTGATTACGTTCCATTTATGTATTTCTCCCGATCTATTTAGTCAATTCGCGTTGCACAGTTTTAACACGTGCAATTGTTTTCTTCACTTCGTCAAGTTTCGCTGTGTTTTCGAGACGACCAGCTGCAGCTTGGAAACGAAGTTCAAACAATTCTTTTTTCAATTCAGCTTCGCGTGTAGCCAATTCGTCGATTGACAAAGCACGGAGATCTTTGAGAAGTGATTTTGTTTCGTTCAATTTCATTCTGCGTCACCTCGTTTTACAAATTTAGTCTTGACTGGAAGTTTGTGAGAGGCAAGACGCAAAGCTTCGCGTGCTACTTCTTCACTTACACCAGCAATTTCAAACATGATTTTGCCACGTTTAACTGGTGATACCCAACCTTCAGGAGCACCTTTCCCTGAACCCATACGCACACCAATAGCTTTGGCTGTGTATGATTTGTGAGGGAAGATTTTAATCCAAACTTGACCGTTACGTTTCATGTAACGCGTCATAGCAATACGGGCTGCTTCAATCTGACGGTTAGTGATCCAGTGAGATGTAGTCGCTTGAAGACCATATTCACCGAATGCGATTTCTTTACCGCCTTTAGCTTCGCCACGCATTTTACCGCGGAATTCACGACGGTGTTTTACACGTTTTGGTACTAACATGGATTACTTTTCTCCTTTCGCAGATTTTTTAGTTGGGAGAACTTCACCACGGTAGATCCAAACTTTAACGCCGAGTTTACCGTAAGTAGTGTCTGCTTCTTCCCAAGCGTAATCGATATCCGCACGCAATGTGTGGAGTGGAACTGTACCTTCAGAGTATCCTTCTGCACGGGCGATATCCGCACCATTCAAACGACCAGATACTTGAGTTTTAATCCCTTTAGCTCCTGCACGCATAGCGCGTTGGATAGCTTGTTTTTGAGCACGACGGAAAGCGATACGTGCTTCAAGTTGTTTAGCAATTCCTTCACCAACCAAGTGAGCATCCAAGTCAGGACGTTTAATCTCAACGATATTGATGTGAACTTGTTTACCAGTAAGCTTGTTGAGTTCTGCACGAAGTGCATCAACATTAGCTCCAGATTTACCGATAACCATACCTGGTTTTGCAGTGTGCAAAGTAACGATAACTTTGTTTACCGCACGTTCAGTTTCGATAAGTGAGACTGAAGCATCAGCAAGTTTTGTTTGGATAAGCTGGCGAATAGCCAAGTCTTCGTGAAGGTAATCCGCATATTCTTTCTCAGCATACCATTTGGCATCCCAGTCGCGAATAACGCCAACACGCATACCAATTGGATGAATTTTTTGACCCACGATTTTACCTCCTTATTCTTTCTCAGCCACTACTACTGTAATGTGGCTAGTACGTTTGTTGATTGGTGAAGCTGAACCTTTCGCACGTGGACGGAAACGTTTCATTGTTGGTCCTTCGTTGACGAAAGTTTCGCTAACTACCAAGTTAGCTTTTTCAAGACCAAAGTTATTTTCTGCATTAGCAATAGCTGAGTTCATTACTTTAAGAACTTCTGCAGCACCTTTAGTCGGTGTAAATTTCAAGATTGCAATTGCATCCGCAACACGTTTACCACGAATCAAGTCTGTAGCCAGACGAGTTTTACGAGGTGAAACGCGAACTGTTCTTGCAGTTGCTTTAGCTGAAGTAATTTCTGCCATTTTGTTCTCCTCCTATTAACGTCTAGTTTTCTTGTCGTCAGCAGCGTGACCACGGTATGTACGAGTTGGTGCAAATTCACCTAATTTGTGTCCAACCATATCTTCTTGAACATAAACAGGAACGTGCTTGCGTCCATCGTAAACAGCAATTGTAAGTCCTACAAAATTAGGATAGATTGTAGAACGACGTGACCAAGTTTTAATCACAGATTTCTTTTCGGCGTTTTCTTGAGCTTCGACTTTTTTCATCAAATGCTCATCAGCGAAAGGCCCCTTCTTAAGACTACGACTCATATTTTTGAGTTCTCCTTTAAATTTGATACCACGCTGGCTGCCAGGGCCAGGTTGGCGGATAAAATATAGACATCTTCTCGACATCTTGCTAAAGTTGACAAATTTTATCAATTTTAGCAAGACGCCGAGAAAGCGCCTCAGGACTATCTTTCCAACGCTTACATCTGTAAGCATATTGAAAAATTATTTATCGTTGATACGTTTAACAATAAGTTTGTTAGAACGTGCATTTTTGTTACGCGTTTTGAGACCAAGAGCTGGTTTGCCCCATGGTGTCATTGGTGACTTACGACCAACAGGTTGTTTACCTTCACCACCACCGTGTGGGTGATCATTCGGGTTCATTACAGAACCACGAACTGTTGGACGAATACCACGCCAACGTGTACGACCAGCCTTACCATAGTTGATCAAGTTGTGTTGTTCGTTACCAACTGTACCAACTGTAGCGCGACAAGTTGAAAGAATCATACGCATTTCGCCTGATTGAAGACGAACAAGTGTGTATTTACCTTCTGTACCAAGGACTTGTGCAGACGTACCAGCTGAACGTACGAGCTGTCCACCTTTACCTGGTTTCAACTCAATGTTGTGGATGAAAGTACCAACTGGGATGTTAGCAAGTGGCAATGCATTACCAACTTTAATGTCTGATTCAGGACCAGATACAACAGTCATACCAACTTCAAGACCTTTAGGTGCAAGGATATATGACTTAATCCCATTTTCGTATACGATAAGGGCGATATTAGCTGAGCGGTTTGGATCATACTCTATAGTAGCAACTTTAGCTTTTACGTTATCAGTTGTACGTTTGAAGTCGACCAAGCGGTATTTACGTTTGTGTCCGCCACCGTGGTGACGTACTGTAATGCGGCCAAGGTTATTACGACCAGCTTTTTTGCTAAGACTTACAAGCAAGCTCTTTTCAGGAGTACTTGTAGTGATTTCTGCAAAATCGCTACCAGTCATGTTACGACGACCGTTTGTGGTTGGTTTGTAAACTTTAATTCCCACGATTTTCCTCCTTTATTATTCTGCGTCTTCGCCTTCGCCGAAGAGATCAATAGATTTTGAACCTTCAGTCAAAGTGACGATTGCTTTTTTATAGCCAGGCTTGAAACCTGTATAACGACCCACACGTTTAGCTTTAGGCTTAACGCTGATTGTGTTTACAGATGCAACTTGAACACCTTCAAATGCTGCTTCAACAGCTTGTTTGATAAGGAGTTTGTGTGCGCGAGCATCTACTTCAAAAGTGTATTTCTTTTGATCCATTGCTTGCATAGAAGCTTCTGTAATAATTGGTTTACGGATTACATCATAAAGAGACATTATGCAAGAACCTCCTCAATTTGAGACAGAGCTGCTTGCGTAGCAAGAACTTTGTCAGTGTTTACAAGATCGAGTACGCTTACTGAGTTAGCAGTCGATACTTTCACGTTTTTAAGGTTACGAGCAGAGAGTTCTGCAAATTCGTTACCTTCATTAGG
Organism: Lactococcus garvieae; assembly: GCF_016758115.1. Classification (GTDB taxonomy): domain Bacteria; phylum Bacillota; class Bacilli; order Lactobacillales; family Streptococcaceae; genus Lactococcus; species Lactococcus muris. Next base: position 87,513 of record NZ_WIVG01000002.1, on the reverse strand, counting down.
AAGAACAACAAGTACTTTACGCTCAATTGAAAGAGCTTCAAGAACCTTAGCAAATTCGCTAGTTTTTGGTGCCGTGAAGTTCAGTTCGTCAACAGCAACAAGTGTGTTGTCAATAACTTTTTGTGAGTATGCTGACTTGAGGGCCAACTGACGTACTTTTTGTGGAAGTTTGTAAGCATAGCTGCGTGGGTTAGGACCGAAGACAGTACCACCACCACGGAATTGTGGTGAGCGGATTGAACCTTGACGGGCACGTCCAGTTCCTTTTTGACGCCATGGTTTTTTACCGCCACCAGATACAAGTGAGCGATTTTTATGAGCGTGTGTACCTTGACGGAGACTAGCACGTTGTGAAAGAACGACATCAAATAGTACAGCTTCGTTTGGTTCGATACCAAATACTGCATCGTTAAGTGTTACTTCACCAGCTTGTGTGCCGTCTTGTTTAAATAATGATACTTTTGTCATTATAATCTATCTCCTTTCCTTATTATTTAGATTTGATCGCTGATTTGATAACGATCAATGATTTTTTAGCTCCAGGTACGTTACCTTTGATAAGGATAACGTTTTGTTCTGGAAGCACTTGAGCGATAACAAGGTTTTGTACAGTAACTTTCTTATTACCCATACGTCCAGCAAGGCGTTTGCCTTTAGGAACTCTGTTCGCTGCAACAGGTCCCATTGAACCAGGACGACGGTGGTAACGTGACCCGTGAGCCATTGGCCCGCGTGATTGTCCCCAACGTTTGATTGGTCCTTGGAAACCTTTACCTTTAGAAATACCGGTAACATCAACGACATCTCCAGCTTCGAAAGTATCAACTTTAATTTCTGAGCCAACTTCTAAGCCTTCGATCCCTTTGAATTCACGAATGAAGCGCTTAGGAGCTGTGTTAGCTTTAGCTACATGACCTTTGGCAGGTTTGTTAGACAAAACTTCACGTTTGTCATCGAAACCAACTTGAACAGCTTCGTAACCGTCTGTAGCGACAGTTTTTGTTTGAAGTACTACGTTCGGAGTTGCTTCGATCACAGTTACGGGAATTAATTCACCGTTTTCTGTGAAGATTTGAGTCATTCCCACTTTTTTCCCTAAGATTCCTTTTGACATGAGAATTACCTTTCTTATAATTTAATTTCGATGTTTACGCCACTTGGAAGATCAAGTTTCATCAATGAATCAACTGTTTTTTGTGTTGGTTCAATGATATCAATCAAACGTTTGTGTGTACGCATTTCAAACTGTTCGCGTGAGTCTTTGTATTTGTGAGTCGCGCGAATAACTGTGTAGACGCTACGGTCAGTTGGAAGTGGGATTGGACCACTTACTTCTGCGTTTGTACGTTTTGCAGTTTCTACAATTTTTTCAGCAGCAGCGTCAAGGATACGATGTTCGTATGCTTTGAGGCGGATACGGATTTTTTTAGTTGCCATTTTTTCTCCTTCGTCTATTTGTTAATAGGCTAGCTCAGCGGGAAAACCGACACCGAAGTATGGCAATACTTTCGGGTGTGTCGCAACCTCTCGCTTCATCGCTAATACTGCAATTTTTACAGCACCTATCTATTCTATCAAAGCACACCTGTCTTGTCAAGAGTATAAATAATTTTTTTGTAAATTATTTCCTTTCTGCTGCATAGCTGGGCAAGATAATCTATCCGGATTAAATTTTGCAACAAAATAATTCACATCGCTTTAGAAATACTATATAATAACAATATATACATATAATAATAGGAGAACTTATGATTAAAGAATTCAAAGAATTTATTTTACGTGGGAATGTTCTAGACTTAGCTGTCGGTGTTATCATCGGTGCAGCCTTCACAGCCATCGTTTCTTCTTTGGTTAACAATCTCATCAATCCTCTTATCGGACTCTTTGTTCAAGACGGAGCCCTAACCCACATGTCAGTCAAAGTTGCTGGCGCAACTTTTGCATACGGTGCTTTCTTAAATGATGTGTTGAACTTTTTGATTACTGCCTTTATTGTCTTCATTATCGTTAAGGCAATCAACAAGCTCTTTCCTAAAAAAGCTGCCGAGGATACTCCTGCAGTCAACGAAGAACTGGAGACATTACGCGAAATCCGTGATCTCTTAAAAGAAAAAGAACTTTCAAAATAATTTTATAACATCTAAAAAGTCATCCAAAACTGAACGGGATGACTTTTTAGATGTTAAGATAGTGCTGCATTGTTCTCTGAAAACGTAGTTTCATAAAAACAAATCTGAAAAAGTTGTCTGCAAGAACAGCAAACCATATTCCCTCTAGCCCAAATGCAAAAATTTGACTGAGAACGTACCCAAGGCCCACACGAATGATGAGCATTCCTACAATTGTTGTATATAAGGGAAGCTTTGCATTTCCTATTCCTTGAAAAGCTGCTGTATAAGTTGTCGTTCCCGTCACAAAAAATGTTGCCAAGAAGGAAAAAAGGATAACTGTGTGACTGGCCGCAAGAGCCGTTGTATCTGAAGTGAAAAGTCGGCTCAAGAATGAGGAGGCTAAAACCAGAAATAAACCAATAGCAAACATCATACTGCTTGCCAGCCAATAAGTCTTTGTGATATAAGAGCGAATGGCTTCGATATTTTTTTGCTCCCACTCTTGAGCAACTAAAATTACGGTAACAGTGGCTAAACCAAAGGCAGGCATATAGTTAAACTGTGTGATACTCTCACCGATGGCGTTACCTGCAAATACAGGGTTGCCTAAAGTAATAATCAAAACCATAATTACTAGATCCCCTACACGCATAGCCAAACGCTCTCCCGCAGCTGGGATTGTCAAAAAAATCAATTCCTTGCTGATTTTTTCTTTGAAAAAAGTTTTTGTCGGCTGTAAATTTTTCTCTTTCAATTTTTTCCCTAAATAAAGGAGAGCCAAAGCTCTTGAGGCTATCGTTCCCAAGGCTACTCCGACAATTCCCATATGGAGGCCAAATATCAATACAGCCGAAAGAAGGAGGTTGAAGATGTTGGCAAAAAAACTGGCATACATTGGCGTCCGGGTATCTCCATTTGCTCTGATAATTGCTCCAAAACTTGTTATCAATGCTAAAAGAACAATTGTTCCCCCAACTAAAAGCAAGTAAGTCTGACCTAAAGCAGCTACTTCGCCACGCCCACCAAAAAAATGAACCAAATCCTGAGTGAATATTGCCGTTAATATTCCAATGAGACCGCCTAATAACACGGTAAGTTTCACACCTGCGTTAAGCATGTGTCCCGTCATTTTTCGAGCAAGAACACTTGATAATATCGTACCTAAAGCAATGAATATCGCCTGATAAACAGTAATAATGTTATTTGCCAGCGAAACCCCTGCTACAGCTGCAAGACCAAGTCGCGTGACCAAAAATGTATCGCTAAGCCCCATCAACATCTGTAAAAAGTTTTCGATAACGGCTGGGAGTGCAAATTTTAAGATTTCTTTTGTTGATTTCATATTTAGAGTAAATAAGAGCGCACTCTTAGAGATACGCTCTTATTTTTTATCCTTTGACTTCTTCAATTTGATGCAAATCAAGTTCTACTGGTGTTTCACGTCCAAACATGTCTACCATAACTTTAATCTTATCATCGCCTAAAACTTCAGTAATAGGTGCTTCAAATCCTGAGAAAGCGCCATCAATAATGCGCACACGCTTACCAACAAAAATATCAAAGTCAATCTCACGCACAACTTTGCCCATACCAATAAGGATTTCTTGAATTTCTTCTTCAAAAAGCGGCGTTGGCTTTGAACGGTTACCGTGTGAACCTACAAACCCTGTAACATTCGGTGTATTACGGACGATAAACCAAGCTTCGTCTGTCATGTTCATTTCCACTAAAACATAACCCGGGAACAAATTTTCTTCAACATCTTTCATCTTACCGTTCACTTCTGTGCGAACCGTTTCTGTTGGAATCTCAACGCGAAGAATTTTGTCCGCCATGTTATAAAGTTCTGCACGCTCAAGCAAATCTTCTTTAACTTTTTTTTCGTAACCAGAGTAAGTTTGGATAACAAACCAGCCTTGGTCAAAACTTGTCAATGTACTTTCGTCCATTTGAGTACCTCTTTATTATTTATTTTCAAATTTGTAAGTTCATAGTCTGAACGGATTGTATAAGAAAAAGGCTCTCGCCTCTTCCTTCATTATATCACTAATTACGTACAAATGGAAGTAGGTACTGTACAGCACTTGTAATACCATTTTGCGTTACCCAGTCGAAAATCATCAAAAAGATGAGGAAAAAAACAGTATATTCAATAACCATGAAAAAATCAATAACAGACTGTTTACGTGTCGGCCACGTTGTTAACTTCATTTCTTTGACAACACTACCAATAAATTTAAACATTTACTTTATCTCGTTTCTTTATGCAAAGTATGTTTGCCACATCGTGAGCAAAACTTTTTGACTTCAATGCGTTTTTCTTTTGCTGTCCTGGACAGTTGTAGAGAGTAATTTCTCGAGCCACAGACAGTGCATGCCAATCCCGCTTTTTTTAACATGCTATTATTTTAGCAGAACTCCGAAAAAAATTCAAATCTCTCTATTTTTTCGCCATACTTTCCAAAATCAAGCGTGTATAGTTTATCGCACCTTGATCTTTTGGATGGATACCGTCACTATAGAACCATGAGCTTTGGTTTTCCGAAAGACCGTGCCAATCAATAATTGTCAAATTGGGATACTTTTTAGCCATTTCCTTTAACTGACTATTATTACTCTTTTCCCAAGGACGGGGCATGAGATTATTGATCCAGTAAACAGGTTTGTCACCAACTTCTTGCATAATCTTTTCAACATAATTCGTATTCCCAATAGTTAGTGTTCCATTTGTGCCTAAACCAATCAAAATAGCATCTGCCTTTTGAACAGCCTCCTTATTCTCTGCTAAAATCGTCGCACCAGAATCTACTTGTTCCCCTAAGACGGCTTTAATCGTCATTCTTGGAAAGGCCTCTTGAAGATCTGTTGAACCTGCCACCATGACAGAATCTCCAACTGCAAAAATTTGCATTTTACTTGCTTTTTCTGCAACCACGGGATCAACACCGTATTTTTCAGCAATACTTTTAAGAGGGGCACTGACACGCGCATTTGCAGCTTTCAAGTTAGCCTCTTCAAGAGCTTTTTGCTGTTCCATAATCTTGGCTTCTAAGACTTGTTGATCATGTGGAGACTTGGGAGAGGTTAAGATGATAATCAAAGAAGTGCTTACCAAGATGACAACTGCGAGTACTTTTTTGGGTAATGCTCGCCATTTATCTTGCTTAATGTCTTCTGCCTCTGATTTAATCCATGGCCATAATTTGCTATAATCGTAAGCCACGAGCGGACCTTCAATAAAACGATAAGAGAGTTCAGACAAAGCAAAAACTAGAAACAACTGCCAGATAACATTGTACCAGCTTGTAGGATTAATAATTTTTGCAGCAGCCAGAGCAAATACTGGTAACTGCCATAAATAAATGCCATAGGAACGCGAGCCGATATAATCAAAAACTCTATTCGAAAATATTCTGTTCGCTTTCAACCCTGGATGCACAACTAAGGCAATTAAGAGCATTGACAAGAGACTAACAAACCAGAGGCCACCATAGTATGTAAGTGGGCTTTGCGCTGGCATAAAGATATATAAGAGCAACGTAAGGGCAAGGACACCTAATAATAGATTGCGACCAAATACTTGCCCTCTCTTGTTCAAATTAGCATGACTTTTGTTCAGTGGCCAGATGAAAGCCAGACTCGCTCCCATGAAAAGGCTAAAGACCCTCGTATCTGTTCCATAGTAAACACGTGTTGGGTCTTGGCCAACCTTATACTGAGCAATCATCAAAATTAATGAGATTATTGCTAAAAAGTTAAGCAATAAAAAACTATGTTTCTTACTGCGAATAATTTTCACCAAAAAAATGACTATAAGTGGCCAAAAAAGAAAGAATTGTCCCTCAATCGCGAGATAATATATGTGTTTAAAAGGTGACTCACCTGCCGCATCCGCAAAATAAGACGAACCTTGTTGGATTTGCCACCAGTTCTGAACCATAAAAACACTTGACAAGAAATTTGACCGCAAGCCTTTCATCTGATTGTTCTGGAAGAACAACAGATAAGGAGAGACAATCAGAAAGACAGCTAAAAGCATGGGGTAAATACGCTTCATTCTTTTTTTCCAAAAGTTAAGAGGGCTTATCTTTTTAGTCTCCTTAAACTCTCTTAGCAATGAATCCGTCACCAAATAGCCAGAGAGGACAAAGAAGAGGACAACGCCTAAAAAGCCACCCTGAATTTTTTGTGGATAAAGATGATATAAAATGACAGCAAAAACCCCTAAGGTACGTAAGCCATTGAAACCACTAACAAAACGTTTTTTTGCTTCCACCACTGTCCTCCCTCTAAAAAATAAATTTTAATTTCACTACTTATTTTACCCTGTTTAGATTAACTTTTGGCTCACATTTTTGTAAGAAAAAAAGCCGTGGCATAACTTTTTTTCTAAACTTATGCACTATCTCTATTCTACCACTTTTAGTAATTTTTTAGAACATTTTACCTATTGAAAAATCCAGTAATATTGTCCCAAATATTTTTAGCGGCATTTTTTGCATCATCAACTGTTTTTTGGAAATCAAATCCACTGCCTGTACCTGAGGAAGCACTGCTAGAAGATTCACTTTTCGGTATATTTCCTGTCGTATTTTGCGCACTTTGCTCTTGATAAACAATCGCATCTTGCTGGTCACGGAGTGCTGTCCAGGCTGGAGTAATAGGAGCAATGTTATGCATAGCATAGGCATTTTCAGCTGTGAACGCCGTCCCCGCCGTATAAGGCAACAGATAACTTGCTATATTCCGGAAAATTACAGAGGGTTGTCCTTCAGATGTTCCCTGCAATTGTTGTTGCTCATTCGTTTCATTTGGGAAGCCAATCCAAAGCGCAATCGCAATGTCTGGTGTATAGCCGACAACCCATTGGTCTGTTGTATTGTTGGTCCCCGTTTTACCCGCCATAGCATAACTAGCAGGAGCTGCATTCCAAGCCGAACCGTTCGTAAATGTCCCCAACATCATTGCGTTCATCTTTTCTGCCACTTCTTTAGTCATAATACGCTTTTGCGTAACATTAGCTGTAGCAATTGTATCGCCAGCTGCATTTTCGATTTTGGTAATCAAATGTGCACTGTTCATTACTCCATCATTTGCAAATGTTGCATAGGCTTGGGCCATTTCCCAAGGGTTCGTTTCAACACCAGAGCCAAGGACTGTGGATAAAGTATTATTTTCATTTTCCTTCTTAAGATTCAGACCAAATTCCCGGCCCACAGCATTACCTTTTTCAGGTGTGATATCCCGATAAGTGTTAATCGCTGGAATATTATAGGAGTTAGCCAGAGCCTGATACATAGGAACAGTGCCCAAATATTCACCACTGTAATTTTGCGGTTTCCAGTTGTCTGGCGGATAAGTTGTAGGCTTATCCTCCAAACTTTTGTCAATTGCCCAGCCTGCCTGAACAGCAGGAAGATAAGCAATGAGAGGTTTGATAACTGATCCCGTAGAGCGTCTAGACTGTGTCGCGTAGTTGAAGTCAAAAAAGCTATTATGATTCTCAGATGTAACATTACCAACAAGCGCTTCGACACCTCCAGTCTTTGGATTTATCGCAACAGCGCCTGACTGTGCATGGGTGCCATCGGCAGCTTGAGGGAAAAGAGCGGGATTATCATAAGTAACCTGCATCCCTGCCTGCTTATTCTGATCTAAAGTCGTATAAATCTTATAGCCATCATTCATGATATCTTGAAGGCTGAGACCATATTTACGTTCTGCTTCAGAGATTACAGCATTGAAGTAACTTGGATATTTGTATGCTGCTGACTGAGGAACATAAGTATCTTTAAGCTTCGATTTGAGATCAATCGAAGCATAACTATCCGCTTCGGCTTGTGTCAGATAGCCCGCACTTACCATATTTTGTAAGACAGTATTACGTCGCGGCGTTGCGTATTTTCCGTCCTGATAAAGCGGATTATAAATTTCCGGACCTTTAAGCATACCAGCAAGGGTTGCCGCCTCATCTACTGTGACCTGATTTGCAGAAACACCAAAGTATTTCCTACTCGCATCTTCAATGCCCCAAACACCGTTACCAAAATAAGCGTTATTCAAGTACATTGCAAGAATCTCTTGCTTGTTGTAATGTTTATTGATTTCTAAAGCTAAGAAAAACTCACGCGCTTTACGGTCAATGGTTTGTTTCTGGGTAAGATAGGCATTTTTGGCTAGCTGCTGGGTAATTGTTGAACCACCACCAAACTTCCCAAAAGTAAAGGTAGCTAAGGCAAAGCGACTGAGATTTACCCCATGATTTTCATAGAATGTGCGATCCTCTGTCGCCACAACAGCATTTTTGATATTGTCACTGATTTGCTCAAACTTAACCGTTGTCCCCTTACTGCCATAAAGAAGACCAGCCTCATCCCCATTTTTATCTACAATTTGTGTTTGAGCATCAATTGATTTTTGCAAAATTGAAACATTGGCTGTTTTAGCCAAATAAAAAAGGTAAGAACCAATTGCTAAAATCATGACTAAAACAGCAATGATGGTAATTTTGGTTAAGTTATACTTCTTCCAAAAGCGTTTGACCGGACGTAAAAACTGCCTTATTTTTTCTGTATAAGGCGCCATGATTCTTAAATATTTTTTTATACCCCTAAGGTCCTCAAGCGGAACTTCCGCTTCTTTCATCACCTTTTCTTCTATATTATTTTTCTCTATACTTTTGGATGACTTCTTATTTTTAGCACGTCGGCTAAAACTTTGATTTTCTTCTGACATGAATTTAAAAAATCCTTTGTTCTATATTTTGCCTATTCTAACAAAAAAGGCTTTGTGTTACAATATTCTATATGAAATTTAGTTTAATTTTACCAAAAAAAATTAAAAAGCAAAGTGTTTCGCATCTGCTTGAGTACACATGGTCAATGCCCCGCAAGCAAAGACATCTTTTGCGTATGAAAAAGCATCTTTTCATCAACGGACTGCTTGCAAGTTGGGAGGAAACTGTTGGACCAAACGACAAAGTAACACTTGTTTTCGATCAAGAAGATTTTGATTTCCTTACTGTTGAGCCGGGAGATCCGAGCCTCGCAGATATCTTATATGAAGACGAACATCTTATCATCGTCAATAAGCCCGAAGGTATGAAAACACATGGCAATAGTCCCCAAGAGTTAGCACTACAAAATCATGTTACAGCCTATCTCAACGCCCCAGCATTTGTCGTACACCGTTTAGATAAAGAAACCTCAGGAGCCGTTCTCTTTGCCAAAAATCAATTTATCCTGCCCATCATTGGTAAAATGTTTGAAGAAAACAAAATTCACCGTTCCTATTATGCAGTCGTCCAAGGTTATTTTAGCGAAAAAAACTTAACTCTCCATAAAAATATAGGAAGAGACCGACACAATCGCAAAAAATATGTAGCCAGCAAGAGAGGTAAAAAAGCCATCACCCACATAGAAACTCTCGACAAAAGCAAGAAGTACTCTTTGGTGCGGTGCACACTAGATACTGGGCGTACTCATCAAATACGTGTTCATCTCTCGAGTGAAGGACATCCTATTATCGGGGATCCACTCTATCATCCCTACTCAACAAAGAGCCGGATGATGCTTCATGCTGGAAAAATAAGTTTTGTTCATCCTTTATCTGGAGAAGACATCGAAATAGCAGCCCCGAGTGATACTTTCATCTATGAAAAAAGTCCACTTTTAAAAAGTGGACTCTAGGAGTTTTATGAAAAGATTTTTTTAGGAAGGACTTTATTATAGTGAAAGCTTCTTAAAATAAGCTTAAGTCCTATTTAATTGTTTCTTTCAAAAATCTTAGATTTTCTTCCATAATTGTCAGGTAACTTTCACCTGCTTTTTTTTGTTCGTCTGTCAGTCCCTCAACTGGGTTAATAGGCAGTAGTCGAGCTCCTGCTTCTCTTGCTAAAGTTTCTGCCAGCTTACTGCTAGAATTTTCCTCTGAATAAACTGTATCTAAATTGGCTTTTTGCATCTCATCTTTCAGTTTAATCAATGTGGCACTTGAGGGCTCCATTTCTGGATCAAGCCCTGTGATAGCAACCGGTGTCAAACCATAGTCACGCCCCAAGTAGGCAAAAGCTTCATGCTGTGTAATAAATGTCTTGTTCTTAGCCGTTTTTAACTGATCAAAACTCTGATCAATTTTTTTCAACTTATCGATATAGCTGTCAGCATTTTTAGTGAACTCTTCCTTATAGTCAGGGAATTTTTTAGATAATTCTTCTGCGATATAGCGTACTTCTAGAAGAGCAGACTTTGGACTAACCCATGTATGAGGATCGTCGCCAATTTTTTCTACAGGAGTACTGGCCTCTATTTTTATACCTTTGTTTTTCGCAGAAGATGCCCACGTTTCAAGATTTTTCGAATTGTAAACAATAACATCTGCATTTGTCAAAGTAGTCATATCTTTGGCACTTGGCTCGAAATCATGCGCTTCTTGGTTAGCAGGAACGATATTGACAACCTCAACTTTATCGCCCACGATAGCTTTGGTGAACTCATACATCGGCTCAAAGGTTGTCACAATTTGCGGCTTGCTGTCTGCTGCTTTTTGACAGGCTGTCAACAAGAGCAAAACAGGAATAAGTAATAAGAGAGTATATTTTTTCATAAAGCTAGTATAATATAAAGTCGAAATAATGTCAACCAGTTAAGTATTTTTGTTTTAATTTCTATTTTCCAAACGCTTATCAAGCTTTTCTCTCAGTTGAGTTTCTAAACGGTCACGTTGCAGCAATCTTTGTTTTTTAGCATTGACGGCTCCTTGTAAATAATATTGTAAAAGTAAGCTAAATATAAGTGAAAGAGCAAGAGTATAAGCTAAAATACTCGCTTTCAATTTTACTCCTCTAAAAATCTGTATAAAAATGTACGACTGCCTCCTTTTTCAAAAAATAGAACAATTTTTATCTTCTGTCCTTTTTGACTTATCTCTGCTTTTTTCAAATGGTGGATTATCGGTTGATAACCTCTGCCATCTGCATTTGTTTTTCGAAAATCTCCTCGTGAGGATAAACCAAAGCGCAAAGGAACTTTTTTATTTACATAGAGATAGTTACCCTCTACTCTGTCCAATGTTGTTCCCTCAAGCTCAGCTCGCATCAAGTTACAAAATAATTGCCAGTCTTGCGTATTATCCACTGTGGCTTGTTTCACTTCTTCATGAAAAAGCCTTGTCATACTTAGAAACAATAAGAAAGTACCAGATAATACCAATAAAGCAATGAGTGATTCCAAAAGTGTGAAGCTAGAAAGTTTTCTTTTTTTCAAGAGTAATAAGTACCTTTCCAGATTCCCAGACAACGATTTTTGAAGTGCTTTCCTCAATAAAAACTTCTACATCATTTATTTTCAAACGCTCTTCTCCTATATCTACCGCCATAAGCGCCACATTTAATGCCTCTATTTTTCTATTTTCTTCATGTGTTTGTTTCTTGACTTGTATAACTTGATCCAAAACAAAAGTGACTAAAAAAATGAGTAGAGTCATGGCTACCATGCTTTCCAACAAAATATAGGCTTTAAGAGATTTTTTTCTTATATTTTCCACTTCCAATTTCCAATTGATAAGATACTGTTTTCTCCTGATAAGGCAAATAGAGGGATATTTTCTGTAAACTTGAATTTCCTGCATTTTTATCAAAAGTAATGGAGAAATCATTGACTTCCACTTCCTCCGGTATCCTTAATTCTTCCTCCCGACTACGCAAATAACCCTTTATAGACTGTAGGGTCTGACTTTCTCCTTTTAGACTTGCAAGATACTGTGTATCCTTATACAAGCGCTCAAACTGTAAAACAAAAATCTCAGCACGTGCAACCCTTATCCCCTGCCTTACAGAACCTGCAAAAACCATAATAACAAAGGAACATATGAAAAGAACCAGCAAACTTTCTAAAAGAGTGAATCCCTTAATTCGGTACATGACGTTTGGCATTAGGATTTTTTGCATAATAGTCATTGTAGCTGTCAGCTTGTTTCTGCGTAATCAAACCAGAAGAAACAAGTTTTCCTAAACTTGGTCCCTCTTGCTTATCCAACTGATAAAGCTCCGCTTGACTTTCAACAACCTTCACAACAGCAGTCTGACCTGTATTTTCTATATTTTTCTTTTCTTTAGCTAAGTTAGGAATGAATAGCAAAAGTAAAACGCTAATAATAAGCAAAACAACTAGCATTTCGATCAGAGTAAAAGCCTTTAGAGTTTTATTTCTCATCCTTATCTCCATCTTTTCTACATCATAGATCCCATATTATTATATATGGGGAGTAACATTGCGACATAAATTAAAATAATCAGTACTGCGACAACCAGAAAAACCAGAGGTTGAATAAGTTGCATCGCCCTTTCTATTCTTTCAAAAAATCTGGACCAGCTTTCTTCGGAAAAAACGATCAACTCCTGACCTAACTTTGACTTAAGTTCTCCATACTCAACAATCAATGATAGTTCCTTTGTAAATATCGGATGAACCCTCAATGCTTCTTCAAACTTTTTCCCGCTGTCCAAAGAATAAAGAAGATCTAAACCAAACTCTTTGAAAATACGACTTTTCTGTTCCTGCATGATAAAACAAATTTGACGCAAATCCACTGCCTGAGCAAGCAAGTTGCCCCATTCTCTTGAAAAATAAGCAGTCAGATAAAGCTGTACAAAACTCCCTATGATGGGCAGTTTCACAAGCACTCTCATATTTTCTAAAGCTGTCTTTTTTCTAAAATAAAGCTTACAGATTAAGAAAAAAATAACGGATATTAATATACTGGATAAAAAAAGTAAAGGTAAGTTTTGAATAATTTTAACGGCTAAACTCGAGTTTTCTTCCAGTTGGGGTAATAAATAATTTTTCAGTCCCAACATGATGAAAGCCAAGAAAACTAGAAGAATTAAGGGATAAGTAGCAACTTGAATCAACTTTTTTCGAATGTTCAAAACGCGGGTCAGATTCTGTTCAACTAAACCTAACGTAAGTTCAATGTTCCCATGTGACTCTGCTAAAGACAACTGTGTCACAACATCTCCAGAAAATTTGAGATCATCTAAAATGCCTGAAAGACTCTTTCCTCTCAATAATCCCCTTCTCATTTGAGAGGTAAACTGCTTTTCCGTCAAGCCAGAGCGCTCAAGAAAATCAATAATTTCTCCGATATGAAAACCGCTCGTGAAAAGATTGTTCATTAACTGAATAAGTTTAATTTGTCTAGCTAGGCTCAATTTTTTCGTGTGAAGCTGTAGCAGGTGAGATAAATCCATCTGTAACCAACTGGTCAATCTGCGCATTCCAGAGTTCCGGCTGCCAATCTTCAAATTCTTTTTTTTCATAAACAAGCAGTCCTTTTCCTGCAATTAATCGTTGATAAATTACTCTTTGAAGACTGGAACGCAACTCCCAATCCGTTAAACCCAGTTCTTTCAAGCGCGCAACTACGCCTGAGATGGAGCGCGCATGAACCGTTGAAAAAACAGTATAACCTGTCAAACTCGCCCGTAAAACTGCTTTAGCAGTCTGACTGTCACGTATTTCTCCAACAATAAGCAAGTCGGGTCTATGACGAAGTGACAGCTTGATTAAAGCATCGTAGTCATTTCCGACTACCTTATTCACTTGAAGCTGTAAGAACTCTTCCTCCACAAGCTCTACTGGATCTTCAATGCAAATAACTTGTTGATTTTTAAAATACTGCCGCGCACATCTATACATTAAGCTGGTTTTACCTGAACCAACGGGTCCTGAGAAAAGATAAAGTCCCCTTCCACCCATCATATTTTCAAAGATATCATTATGCCAGAAATCTAATTGAACTTGTCTTTGGTGTAAAAGACGTATGACCATGCTCTCCTGCCCCTCAAAATCACCAACAGTGGATAGACGCAGACGCTGTTCCCCGCTGCCTAACATATAAGAACAAGAGCCTAACTGTGTGCGCCTACTTTCTCCGAGATTCATCCCGGATACAAACTTCATATGAGCAATCAGGGCTTGACCCTGCTCAAGGGATAGGTCTTGCTCAAATCTTCTTTCGGTTGCTGTGCGAAAATAAAGTTGGTAGCTTCCCCGCACAGCTATTAAATAAAGATCGTGCACCTTTTCTTCTACTGCTTGATGTAAAATTTTTTTCGCCAAATCCTGTATCATTCTCTCTCCCCTTAGATAAACCACACTGATTAGTACGAAAAAACTAGTGCATTGTCACAATATTTTTGAAAAAAAGAACACAGCTTGCTGTGCTCCACATTGCATATTTCCCTTCTGATGTACTAAAGTAAAACGAAATGAAAAAAACCTGTTCAAAAGACAGGCTCAAAATTTTCAATTAGAATTTTTTACGTTTACGTGCAGCTTCTGACTTGCGTTTAGCTTTTACAGAAGGTTTTTCGTAGTGTTCACGTTTGCGGAGCTCTTGAAGAGTTCCAGCTTTTGTTACTGAACGTTTGAAACGGCGGAGAGCGTCGTCAAGCGATTCATTTTTACGAACGATAGTTTTTGACATTGATTTCACCCCATTTCATTTTCATATTTACTCCCTAAAGAGCACTTTTAGCATTCTATCAAATTTTTCTTAGTTTGTCAAATTCTTTTACACTATGTTTATATCGTAAATCTCCGTAGACAAAAAATAATGACGTATTTCTTGAAAAAAGGGAAAAAAAGCTGAATTTGCTTCCTTACATAAGCTCAACACTACTGGCTTATGCCTTTTTATATCTTACTTATCTATATTCTTTCTCCAACCGAATAGCTAAACCTGTATAGTTTGTGAAATAATTATCAACACCTAAAGAAATTGCTTTTTTAATATACGCTTCACTATTCAAGGTCCAAGCACTCGCAACTTTATTTTGTTTATGCACCTTATCAACATTATCCTTGTTCATGATGCTCCAGACCATACAAACCGTATCGGAGACTGGGGACTTCAAAGCTTTATCAAGCTCTGCTTGAGTTTCTACTATTTGCATTTTAGGAATATTAGGAGCTATAGTCTCTATTTTCTGTAGAACATTTTCTGCAAAGCTTTGAGCGACGACATTATTTTCTAAACCATTTTGCCGAACCATATTCATAAAAGGAAGAGCCTGGTCTGCAGTTCTAAGTTCGACAATGTAGTTGACCTTGTTCCCATATCTCTCAAATACTGACTGAAGGGTGTGGATTGGTTCTCCATTGGCTACTCTAAGTTTCGAAATTTCAGAATCAGTCATATCTGAGTATAATCTATCTACTCCCGTCAAGCGTTTAGCTGATAAATCATGTGAAACATATAAAGTTTTATCTTTTGAAACAACAATATCTTGTTCAATATTCTTTGACCCTTGCTGTATTGCTAAGTCGTAAGCCGCAAATGTATGTTCCACACGTTCTGCACTTCCTCGATGTGAAATGACATATTTCCACGGATCAGCAACTGGCACATGAGGTTTTACTATTGCAACTTTATTATAAAATCGATAGATGAACGCTGCCATCTCGCCTCGTGTAATCGATGCATCTGGTCTAAATGTGGTCGGTGTATAACCTGTTGTGATTTCTTTAGAATATAGCCAACCTATATCATTTTTAAACATGTTGTTTTGCGTATCTTGAAAAGGGGACTCATACTTCCCGTTCTTTGGTGCCTTTCCAGATTCTTTTGCCATTCTATGTAAGAAGGCCGCCATTTGTCCGCGGGTTACATTTCCATTTGGATTATAGTGTGGTATCGTACCATTTGAAATATTTGCTGCTGTCAACCACAGGATTTGATTTTTATATTGGTTGATATCCGTATAAACATTGAATGGAGGAGTATAGCTTGGCGAGCCAGCTAAACGGTGGAGAAATACGGACATCTCCCCCCGTGTAACGTAATAATCTGGTTTATATGTAGTTGGTGTGTAACCTGTGGTAACTCCAACACTGTAGTTCCAGTTGATGTAATTTTTATAAATGGAGTGCGAGATGTCTTTAAACGGAGAGGTACTTGGATTTTTTACGGGTAATGCTTTTAAGTTAACTGGAACCTTAGGTAGATTTTTTCCCCTACCTGAACTATACTCAGATAGTTCTTCAGCCTGTTGCTCTGGCTTAATTTCAGTTGCATTAACCTTCCTCTTAGTTTCACTACTTTTGGTTGAAACTTCTTCAGTATCTGAGTGAACAGTTCCTGCAACAGAACTACTAGTATCTTTACTGAGTAGGTTTTCATCCGTATATTGTGGCACTTCACTCTCTGGCAATTCTACTGAGCCGCCATCATCAGCTCCCTCTATTCTCTCTAAAGAACTGTGAGTAGTGATTTCACTAGCTCCTGCTACGGCACCTTGTAAAGAGGATAAAAACACTGTCCCCAGCATTAAAATCTTTTGATATTTTTTCATACTTTCTCCCACAGACTCTCTTATTCATTGTCTAATGACTAAACTATTCATACTCATCCTAACATATTTTCTAAAATTCTGCTTCCCGTTAGGAGTCCGTCAAATACAAAGATTACCGTTCATCGTCTTTCTATAACTTTCCCCACAAACCTTGGCGTAAATTAATTACATTTTTACAGGAAAAAAAGAGGACAGTGTCCCTATCCTCCTTAAGCGTTAATACGATTATCTTTTCCAATGCAGAAACTCTCGAGAACTGCAAGGCTATATAAAAACAGACCAAAGCTGTTTTTATCAATTACTGTACTGAATAGTTAGGAGCCTCTTTGGTGATTTGCACGTCATGCGGATGTGACTCTTTCAACCCAGCGCCTGACATTTCGATGAATTGTGCAGATTCATGTAAGGCAAGAATATTCTCCGCGCCAGTATAACCCATTCCTGATTTCAAGCCACCAACCATTTGGAAAATGATGTCTGTAGCTGTTCCTTTATAGGCGACACGTCCCTCAATACCCTCTGGTACTAATTTATTTGCTTCATTGACAGCACCTTGGAAATAACGGTCACTTGAACCTTTCTTCATCGCCGCAAGCGAGCCCATTCCTCGATACGTTTTGAATTTACGGCCTTGGAAGATTTCGAATTCACCTGGTGATTCGTCTGTACCAGCAAGCATTGAACCAAGCATTACTGCATCTCCACCTGCTGCCAAAGCTTTCACAATGTCGCCTGAATATTTGATTCCACCATCAGCGATGATTGTTTTGCCATATTCACGCGCAACTGCTGCCGCATCGTAGATAGCAGTAATCTGTGGGACACCAACACCTGCTACGACACGCGTTGTACAGATTGATCCTGGGCCAATACCAACCTTAACGACATCAACACCAGCTTCAAAGAGTGCACGTGCACCTTCACCGGTAGCAATATTTCCTGCAATCAACGTACGATCTGGGAAGTGTTCACGAATTTCCTTAATCTTACGCAAGACACCAGCAGAGTGACCATGCGCAGTATCAATAACAATAGCGTCTGCTCCTGCTGTGAAAAGTGCTTCTGCACGGTCAAAAGTATCAGAAGTTACGCCAACTGCTGCTGCAACCAAGAGACGACCTTGGCTATCTTTTGCTGCGTTAGGGAACTCAATCACACGTTCAATATCCTTGATTGTAATTAGGCCTGCAAGTTTACCACTTTCATCGACCAATGGCAGTTTTTCAATCTTGTGCTTTTGAAGAACTTCCTCAGCTTCACGCAAAGAAGTTCCTACAGGGGCTGTAATCAAGTTTTCAGAAGTCATAACATTCTTGATTTCTTGATTGTAGTTTGAAACAAAACGCAGGTCACGGTTTGTCAAAATACCCACAAGTTTACGATTTTCCAATGTTTCAACAATTGGTACACCAGAAATACGATAAGTAGCCATCAAGTTTTCAGCTTCTTCAATCTTATGCTCAGGCGTTAAGAAGAATGGATCCGTGATAACGCCCGACTCTGAGCGTTTTACTTTATGCACTTCCTCGGCCTGATCAGCAATACTCATGTTTTTATGAATAACGCCAAGCCCACCTTGACGCGCCATTGCAATCGCCATTTTACTGTCTGTCACAGTGTCCATAGCAGCAGAGATAATCGGAATATTCAATGTCAAGTTCTTCGCTAATTTGGTACGCATGTCCACCTCATTTGGCAGCACATGTGATTCCGCTGGAATCAACAATACATCATCAAAAGTGTAACCTTTTTTCAAAAACTTTGTTTCCCAATTTGACATTAAATTTATCCTCCAAATATATATTTTTACTATTCTATCACTATATTTTAGGGATTTCAATGATTTTTTACTAATTTTAAAAAAATTTTTTTAAATAATTTTCATTGCTTTGTGCTTTTTGGTAGAATAAGTAGTGATAGAAAAACTAATAATTAATATAGTAATGAGGAAAAAATGATTAACATAAAAAAAGCAGCCGTTTTTACCGGAATATGTTTCAGCATTCTTGCTGGCCACACAGTCAAGGCAGAAATTGCTGAAGTTCCGGTAGATAACCACCCAATGGGCTACTATGCCGAAGTACAAACAGCCGAAAACCCTATGGCAGCACCTCTTGATGCTCAAGGAAACTTGGCTGCTGTTGATGAGGATGGGCAAACTGTTAAAGAGGAACTCTCTGAAGAAGCAGATATTCCTAAAAATGCAAGCCGTTTTCGTCGTTCAGTTGCCAGAGAAAGTGAACAAACAAATCTAAGAAATGCCCCTTCAGATCTTGTTTCCAATGATGCAAGCTTGCCGCGTAAAGATGCGGTTGATATTGCTTCTTGGCAATCTTGGATGACCCAAAGTGACTTCAATCAGTTAAAGGCACAAGGGGTTAAAACAGTCATCGTCAAACTGACCGAAAGTACAAATTATGTCAATCCCTACGCCAAATCACATATCCAAATGGCACAAAGGGCTGGACTTGTAATTGCCGTTTATCATTTCTCTCACTTTTCTGAGTCGGGCAGAACTGCTCAAGCTACAGTAAACAATACAGCTCGAGCAGAAGCAAATTTCTTTGCTTCAATCGCTAAACAATATGGACTTCCAGCGAGCACTGTCATGATTAACGATGCTGAATATGTTCCAGCTGGCAGTGTCGGCAGTATGCCTTACTGGGATTGGACGATTGCCTCACAGAATTTTGCAGATCAGCTTAAAAAACAAGGCTTTGCTACCACACGTCATTACACTTCAAAAGCTTGGGCTGTTGACGGAACCGGTCAAATGGAGCCAAAAAAATTGGGCGCAAAAAATCTCTGGATTGCCCAGTATCTTTATGGAAAACCTAGTGCCTCTAATCTCCAAAATACACAGTTTGGCGCATGGCAATATACAAGCCAAATGTACTTTACAAACTTTAGTAAACGCAGCCCTTTGGATGTAAGCATTGATTATGCAAATATTTTTAGCAGCGGAGAGCTTCCAAGAATTTCAGTGAAATTTGTTCATCTTCCTGTTAAAAATCCAGGTTCTTCTCCATTTAAAGACATCTCTCACTCCATTTACAAAAATTACATCAACTGGAACTACAGTGTTGGGATTACCACAGGTTACACACCAACTACATATAATCCCGATGCAAATGTCACTCGCGGCGAGATGTCTGTATTTCTTCACCGTTTAGCTGGAGCTCCAGGCTATACACCTCCATTCAATGTTTATACGGATATCAACCAGTATAAAAATCAAATTCTTTGGTTGACAGCAGCAAATATTTCAAATGGTACGATACCACACTACAATCCAAATGGAAATGTAACCCGTGGACAAATGGCAGCCTTCTTGCATCGTACAGCTAAAGCTATGGGGAAAGCACCAGCTTCAGGAACCTATAGCTCACCTTTCACAGATATAAACAATAACATGTTCAAAAATGACATCAACTGGTTGAAGTCAAAAGGAATCACAACAGGCTATACGCCTACCACATTCAGACCTGATGCCAGCATCACTCGTGGAGAGATGGCAGCCTTTATCAATCGCTTTTACAATACTTTACGATAATAGAAAAAACGCTTAACCATGTTTATGCACATGGTTAAGCGTTTTTTACTTATAGGAACCCAAAAGCAATTTTTGGTTCTACTTTTCTTCTTGCTATAGATAATAGATGCCAAACAAGGTAGCAAAAATTAAGATAAAGTTAGAAACAAAAGCAAGCCCGACAGTCAAATATAGGACTGAACGTTTGGACAATATTTTGAGTGGAAGAGCTGTGTTAGACAATCCTAAGGCAAGTAAGGGAATAAATGGCGTAAAATACCTGCCCTGCTGACCATAGATTGCCCCTGCCACGATGTTATTCGGTGCAGGATTATAGCCTGCTCCCAAAAATGTCAAAAATCCATGATAAACACCTAAAAAATTGGCTAGAAAAAGCCCCAAAGCTCCAAAACTTAATAATTTTGATTTTACAAACTTCTCCTCGGACAGCATAACAAGCACTAGGAGAATATACCATGCTCCTGCTACCCAATAAGGCATGTAATTGTAACCTGGGTAAGGTGAGACAAGCAAGCCGATAAATATATTATTCGTTGAAAGACCCGGTGCTAGATTCACCATGAAATTAATAATAATGCGGTAAGCTGAAAACAATAAACTAGGTTTAAAAGTGAAAACAGCAGCCAAAGCCAATACCAGCAATGCCGTACCGGTAACACTCAAAATCACAAGACTTCTGCGGTTCAAGTTAAGAAAACTACTTTTTCCTAGCTCTTTACGACGTTGAAGAAATAATACAAAAGCAACGAGTGGAAAAAGAGCCACTAAAATCTTTATGTTTGTTTTTGTCCCTATCATAACAAAAACTGTCGTGGCAAGCATCGCAAGTGCGTACTTCCAAGTCATACGTTTAGCTTCATAGACATTAATCGTAATCATGAAGACCAGCAATGCTGCAATATAAGAAAGTGTATCATAAGATAAACTTGCCGTCGTAGCTACGATAACTGGTGTCAGGGAAAGCGCCATAAAAAGTAACTTCCCTCGTTTCAAGTACTTAATAATCATGCAAATCGCAAAGCTAGCAACTAAACTAGAAACCAAACGCCCAACGACGACCATAACACCAACAGATGGATAAATATGATAACCTAGCCAGACACCAAAAGCCGGGATGGCATGACCTAGAAAGTTAAAGTTTAAGACCGGCGGGATAGAACTTGTTCTTGGAATTTTCTCTATCGGCATTTTTACAATTTGATTTTCAAAGTACTTTTCAAACCAATCGCCCCTCTGATAGGCAGCTTCCTGAACATCCGTACCTGTTCCTATGGGTTCACCATAGGCAGACAAATCATTGCTGAGATGTGCAATATTTGAACTCACCGAATAATGCCATTGGCCATCCGGTTCACTAAACAAAGGCATCCCGATGGAAAGAACACTACTGATTATCACCGCTACAACAAAATAAATTTTATGGAGATTTTTCTCAACCTTATCAAATTCTTTAGTTTTCATATAATCTCCTTACAAATATTTAATAACAGCAAAAACAGAAACAGCACCTATAAGGATAAAAGCCACAACACTAATAACTATCTTTTTTAGCACATCTATTTTTCTTACAGGAGTATCACTAATCAATAACGGATGGTATTCATTTTCTCCTGCCGAAAAATCTGGGATACTCCCATTAAGTGTCGGCAGAGCCGTATTGGATTTTGAAACCGTACTTTCACTGATTGAAGTTCCATTCTTTGAAATTCGAGTAGAATAATCCACATCAAAATAATGAACCTTATTGTTCTCTGTATAGTTTTGTGCGGCCTTAATCTGATATAGAAAATACTTTTCACCCTTACTCAAGCCATATATTTGGATAAGGGAGCGATTGATAGCTCTGTTCTTGTCTAAGTCAAAGTTAAACCGAGTCGTAGCCAGAGGGATTGCTCCACTCCCTGATGCAATCGTGTATCTTTGTCCTCCCTTAATGACTTCAGCAATGGAAGAAAGATTGCTGTCTAAGTCTTGCACTTCTCTCCAAGAACCATCGGGTGAGTATATCTCTTTTACCTCTCCTCTCTCGCGCCCCAAAACATATTCTGCACCGGAAGCCAAAGATAATTTTTCACCGTCAATCATCGCAAAATTAATACCCGAAGTAACCAAATCAGGAGTGGTCGCCAGCTGGATACCATTCCCATTTTGAGTCGTGGTTGCCTGCAAACTTAGATTGAGTTCAAGCGGGTTTACCGCTGAAATCAATGCTTTATTCATATGTGTCTTGACTATGACTACAACATCTTGATTCAAACCCTCACTAAACCCTACCGTTGCAGCAACAACAGGAGAGGGACCACTTGCAGTATTTTCATCAAAGGCAAGGAGATTGGGAGTAATTTTTACCTCAGGATTTGAACTCTCGATGGAATCCACAACAAGTTGAGAATTGGCAGGCAGGGACAACGTCACTGAATCTGTCGTGTGCAGCAGATTTCGGTTGATGATAAGATGGTACTCCAAACTCTGATCCAATGAGACAACATACTGACCAAAAGTGGTTTTCTCCTCTGGAGTTACACTTTGCAAATTAAATTTCAAGTCTGGACTCGTATTCTCCAAATCAATGGAAAAAGTTTGATTGTTGTTCTGCACATCAATCAACTTGACATAGTTCAACTGGGCATCTAAAACAGCCGTTAATCCTGCAGACAACGTTGTCTCTGCAATTCCTTTTTGATTGGTAAATTTATTTGTAAATTTGCCTGGCTGATAAAAAGCTACTGGAGATTCTGGTACATCTGATGTCTCTAAGTTTAACTGCTCAATAATAGCTTTCCCATTAGAAACCAGAATACTATTCATTATTTTTCTAGCATCTGCATCATTAAGTATAATTCCTGGGCCAAACTTCAAACCATTATCAAAAAGAATTTCATCTCCTTGAACTTTCATCCATTTTGGAGCACTTTGAAGAAAGGTCTTCCATGCTCCCCCCTCAAGAAAGCTTTGTGAAAACTCCCCCTTCTTGATTTGCTGCATAGCAACCTCAACATTCAAAGCACTGAATGAGGTATTTATGACAGGTGTCCCGTTATTGTTCACTTCAATTCTAGTCGATAATTTCTCTACTTGTGCAGCCTGTGCTTTTACTGGGGCAAATAGCATGTTCAAAAAAAGGAGGCCAAAAAACGTACAAAAAAGTATGTATGGCATCTTTCTTTTTAATATGGGTAGATTTTTTTCTAACATGAATTCTCCATTTTTATCCACGAATTATTCTTCTTTTTCTTGATACATTTCCCAAAGGTCTTTTTTTATTTTAGAAGAAGATGTTTTTCCACGTGGAAAATACATTATTTTCAAATTTGGAAACTGTTCTTT
The DNA here is from genome assembly GCF_016758115.1 of Lactococcus garvieae. Classification (GTDB taxonomy): domain Bacteria; phylum Bacillota; class Bacilli; order Lactobacillales; family Streptococcaceae; genus Lactococcus; species Lactococcus muris. The sequence goes on along the minus strand of NZ_WIVG01000002.1, from coordinate 64,169 downwards.
AAGGTTATCAAATTTGCCTCGCCAGTCATCTCCCATGGCAAAAATATCGACATCGAACATATCAATATAGAGCGCTTTATCATCCCATGACTGTTCTGGCACAACCAAATCAACATAGCGGATCGCTTCTAAAATATATTTTCTCGTATCATACTCCTGATAAGCTCGTTTTTGTTTTTCATTCCAGTTAAACTCATCCGTAGAAACCATAACAATCAAGCGATCGCCAAGATTACGCGCATTTTTAAGCATATTGATATGACTCTCATGTATAATATCAAATGTTCCTGCAACTAAGACTGTTTTCATTCTTTTTCCTTTCAATTCCTATACTTAAAATTTATATTTAAACTTCCAGTACCGGTAAAACAACCAACCAAATGGGAGTAATGACTGAACAAGGGCTTTCTGACCACTTTCTTGAACAATCTCTTTTCTACTCTTATGCGCAACGTAGCCATAAGCAATGTACAGGAGAGCATTTCTTAAGCGAACTTTTAGAGTAAATTCATCTGTCATCGCCATCTTTGCATTGAGCATGGCTCCAAGTGGATTATTGATGAGTAGCATTCTGCCAGAACTTGTATAGCCATCTTCAAGATACTCTGTGATATAGATAATCTTATTAATGAAGAGTGAGTCGCCCTTTTTAGCCATTTCTTTCCAAGCCACTCCTTCACTCATGAAGCGTTCGCTAGGGATATCTGGAAATGGGCTTGATTTCATAATTTCAGCATCTATGATTTCTGCCTTATCTCCTTTTATCCCCATATTATACCTGACCTCATTGAAATTTTTAATGAGATAGTTCTCAGGAAACTCTTCCCCTATTACCTCTGTTTCACTGTAGCCTCGTAAAAGGCTGATTCCCATAAGCTTGTTTTCTTTTACAATATTCCATGAGCTAAGAATTGTTTCCACTGCATCAGAAGTCAGGTAGTCATCACTGTCTACAACAAATACAGCATCAGTAGTAACCGCTTTAGCTCCTGTATTTAGGGCCCTATGCTTTCCACCGTTTTCTTGCTTAATATATACAATCTTTATCTTTTCTTCTTTGATAAATTCGTTGATTAGCTCTTCTGTATTATCACTGCTTCCATCATCGACTACTAACCATGTGAACTCCAGATTGGTCTGCCCTGTTAAACTTTCATAAAGCTTGGGTAAGACATATGCTCTATTGTATGTAGGGGTCAGAATTGTCAAACTATATCCCATGTCAAATTCCTTGTGTTCTGTATATTCTATTCATTTCTCTTCCTAAAAGGTGGACGACTACTTTGAATCCAAATATTTTATAAATGTATTTTATCTTTTTGACTGTGGGATGCCCCTCAATATTTAAGATAAATTTATATTGTTCCAAGTTTTTTATTATTTGGAGACTCGCCGTTTTATCTCGTTTCTGATATTCTTTGGCTTGCCCTAAGAGAACTACATATGGATAGGCCAAATAAGATAAAAAAGCTTTTTTTATTTCTTTATTTTCTATTTTTGAAGCTCTATCGAAATTAGCAACCAAAATTTCTTCTAAATCTTTCATACTTTGAAGAGAGACTCTTTTCGAAGTTTGACTCACTCCTGTTTTAATCCAAGTGTAAAAATGATAATTGTACCAGTCGTAGCTTTGAGCTACAGCAATTAAATCTGCTGTAAAAGCTGTATCTTCATTTCTCATTCCTACTGGAAATTCCAAATGATATTTTTTTATTAAATCATTTTTGATTACCTTTGTCCAAACAGCTCGAACCAATTTATTCCCTACAATTAATTCTTTCAAAGCGACTTCTGTAGGTTGTTTTAATACTCTATCTCTTGAAAAATTAGATTCTCCTACATGATCTACGTTTCCATTACGTTCAATTGCAGAATCAAACATTAAAACATCAGCCTTAGATTCTAGAAGTTGGCTGTTTATAGCCGCCAAACCATCTTTAGTCGACCATAAATCATCATTATCCATAAACATAATATAGTCGCCCGTGGCTTCTTTTAAACCTGTGTTTCTAGACTTTGATGTCCCTCCATTTTCTTGATGAATGGTTTTCACTCTGGAATCAGTCTTTGATAGTTCATCGCATATATTTCCAGAGTTATCTGTTGAACCATCATCTATTAAAAGAATCTCTAAATCTTGATGCGTTTGCTGAGTAATGCTGGATACGCATTTTTCGATATACTTTTCCGAATTATAAACTGGGATAATAATGCTAAATTTCATGATTTATCCTTCCAAAACCATTTATAGTATTCATGATTTACTCTCTCATTTTCTGGGGGTAATTTCATATAATCGCCATACTGACGGGAGAGATAAGCATCATGATCTTTCAGTTTTCGAGAAATCAAATGCTCAAATTTTACATCTTCATATTCTTCCCAGATTTTTTTAGGAAAAATTGCATTTTTATAACCAGTATACAGATATGAGACTAGATTGTTATCTGTATTATTGTATTTTTGCATAAAGAGGTCTAACTGTTCAGCTAAAGTTCGATATTTTCCACGGTATTTGAGATGCTGCGGCATCCACAAAATCAACTTCCCCCAAAAATAAAGTTTTCTGCTTGCACTGGCAAAGTCTAAACCATGAGGATTTGAAGCCGTTAATCGAACGGCTTTTTTCAAGAACTCTTTTTTAAATTGCTTTCGTTCTTCCGCATCATCCGGTAAAATATCCATCGGAAAAATATCTAAAAACACTCCTGTTCCTCTATTCAAATTATCAATTTTACTTTCAAATGTTGTACGTGTATCATATAACTTTGCAAAAGGAAGATAAGTTTCTCTGACTTTATAGTAAAGAAGAGCATATCTCTCATCTGGGAGTTTTTCCATCAAAATCTTAATGAGGCGTTCATAGTTTGATCGTGTAAGCTCGATGTCAATATCATCATCCCATGGAATATAGCCCCCATGACGCATAGCTCCAATCAAAGAGCCGCCAGCTAAAGTATATTCAATACCATTTTCTCGACAAATAGTATCGATATAAGCCAGTTGGTCAAGCTGTATTTCACGAAGTTCTTCTTGAGTTATCTCTTTCATTTTTTCTCGTCCAATTCTTTGAAAACTTTTACGAAAGCTTCTGCTGATTGTTCCCAAGTAAAGTTTTCTACCACATTCTTAGAGACTTTTTTCTGTATGCGTCTCATCTCTTCTTTATCCGCAATGATTTTTCTCAGCGTTTGAAGTAGTGCAGGTTCACTGTTTTCGATAATAAAGCCATAACTTTCATCTGGCATAATATCTCGTGCTCCACCGACAGTTGGAGTTGCAATTACAACATTCTCTAGCATGGCTGCCTCAAGCATTGCTGTCGCAAAACCTTCACTCCGAGACATCAGAACAAAAATATCCGATTTCGCATCTAACTCTAGTACGCCCTCATAAGGGAGTCGTCCTAAAAATTTTATATTTTCTTGTTGATACTGTGTCCGAACATCCTTTAATAGTGGACCATCACCAGCTATAATCAGTTCCAAGTCCTCTCGTTCTTTTGAAAGCTTTTCAAAAGCCGAAAGCAATATTTCAACGCCTTTCATCTGTGGAATCAATCGCCCAGCATAGGAAATAACAATCTTATCCTGGACTTTTTCTATCTTTTGGTTATTATACTCTTCAATGGAGACTGCATTAGGAAGTGTACCTTTTGCATGTATGTTAAAAGTTTTCAACCATTCAGAAGCTTCCTTGGATACACCATAAAAAAGGGAAGTATTTTTCTTCACCTTCTTTATCAACCAATGCTCAATTTTTTGTAAAAATAAATCTAAAATGGGCTGGTTCAAGGTAAGGTAGGACGAACCATGCTCGATAACGATTGCTTCTTTTCCTTTTTTCTTTGCCAGTTCAGTTCCTAACAAGGCAGGAAGGTGAAAACGAGTATTGGCGATATAATAATCAATGGGTTCAGATGAAATTTTCTTTATTAAAGAATGATATAAGGCGTTCTTTTTCAAAAATGGATATCTGTTTTTCCAAATATTTTTTACAGGAAGACGATAAATTTTTATTCCATCTTGTACCTCTTCGTTAAGCAAATCATCACTATGCTGAGTCGTCACTATAATGACATTATAGCCCCGCTCGTGCAGTTTTTTACTAACATTGTAGGTATAGCGTTCGACACCACCTAAATGAGGCAGGTAATACCCATTAAAAATCGCAACTGTTTTATTCATTATTTTTCACCAATTGTTTTATATTTTTCAAATCGCCAGAGAAGTACAAGAAAACTACAATCAAAGCTAGCCAAATACTTCCTCTCACAAGAAGGGTAACAAAGGAATTTAAAATATTAGTAAAATCTTGTGTGAAATATAAAACTGCATAAAGCAATATTCCCAGAATGAAAGGTTTGATGAGATTTCGTACTATTAGACGAAACTTCCCTTCAAGTGCGCGACTCATTAACAAACTTCCTGAAATAATAAAATTAATGATATAAGAGATGGAAACTGCAATTGCCACAGTATCTATTGATCCAAAGGAAATTCCAACTATGATGCTTATGCAAATAGTTCCTAAAGAAACTATCCCATTAAAGGATTGGATCCTCACAAGATTTCTTGCCTGCCATATCGCTGGCATCATCTGTGCCAGCATCTGTGCCCATATACTCAAACTTAAAAATTTCAAGGGCACGACTGCTCCGCCCCATTGATTCCCAAACAGCAAGTAAATGATGGGTTCAGCATTGAGTGAAAAGAAAACAGATACCGGAATAGCGATAAAGGCGAGGATTTGACTAATTTTTAAATATGTATCTCTTATTAAAGGGACATTTTTTTCATGTTCGGCCAAAATAGGTTGTAAAACAGGATTGACGACACTTAAGAATACAGTTATCGGAAGTGATAGCAATTGATAACTTCTTGAATAATTTCCTAAGGGCTTGGCGCCAAAAAACTTACTTACAAGTAGGTTATCGAAGTTACGATAAAAGTAGTTTAATAATAAAAAGCTCGTTTGATATTTTACAAATGAAAAGATTTTCTTCATTGGGCCAAGATGCATTGACCTTGTAAACTTAATATCTACCAGTCGTAAATTCAACACAAGTATGATTGCTTCAATCATCGTAAAGGTGATTACCAATGAATATATCCCAGCATGCATTAATGCAGCAGTTATACCCATTACCCCGCTAATTATGCTTGCCCCAGCCAATCTAAGGCTGATTGCCTTAAATCTCTTTTCCTTACTGAGGATACCATTAGGCACTTGGTTCATCGCTGCAGTAAGAATTATAAGTGACATTGACCAACTGATCGGAATATAGATTGGGTCGTTGAAAATTGTTGATAATGTAAAGCCACCAACAACTCCGAAAAATAGAGAGGTAATCACGCCAATTAAGATTGTATAATTAAAAATCACGCCATAATCTTCAGGCTTCAACTCTTTATTTTGCACAATTGCTGGTGCGATAGCCGTACCAGTTAAGAGTTGGAAAAATAAAATTAACACTTGTACCGTAGTTACTATCCCTATTTGCTCAGGGGTCAATAGCCGTGAAAGCACCATATTGAGGATGAGTTGTACAACTACGGTACTGTACTGAGCAATTGCCGTGAAAAATATTCCTGATTTAAACTCGTTTTTCATTTGTGAAATTCATAATCTAAGTATTTCTTCATTCCACTTTCGAGATTATACTTTGGATTATATCCTATTTTCTTTAATTTTTGGATGTTACTGATTGAAAGTTTAATATCGCCTTCTCTTGGTTCAGCATATTTGACATCTACCACTTTGCCTAAATTGCTTTGGGAAAAGCGAATCAAATCATTCAAAGTCGTCTTTATTCCAGTCCCAACATTGTACACTTGGCCTAAAGATTGGTCAGATGTGGCAATAAGAAGCAGCGCTTGGAGAACATCATCAATATAGACAAAATCTCTTGCTTGCTCACCATCGCCAAAAATTGTCAAAGGTTTCTGTTTTTTCAGGCGATCCACCAAAATCGAAATAAAACCTGAATATGGGGAATTAGGATTCTGGTTCGGACCATAGACATTGAAAAAGCGCGTTGCACTTGCCGGAATTTTGTAAAGGTTATTATAGACCATGACCATTCTTTCCGAGGCAAATTTATCAACCGCGTAAGGTGTTAGAGGACGAATGATGCTTTCTTCCTGTTTTGGAAGAGTCGGTTCATCTCCATAAACCGCTGCACTTGAAGAAAAAATAAAACGTTTGATCGATTTTTTATTTTTCCGTAGAATCTCTAAAATCGCCATTGTACTATCAAAATTGACTTGATGAGTTTCATATGGACGAGCAACTGAATCCGCTACAGAGGCCACTGCTGCAAGATGAAAGATATAATCAAAGTCATTTTCGTCAAATACTTTCTCAAGCAGATCTTTATCCGTTACAGAGCCTTTTATTTTTATTAAATTACTCGAGCTATTTAGGTTAGAAAAATCTCCCATTGAGAGGTCATCAATAACCGTAACCTTGTTGTTAGGAAGAAGCTTATTAGCCAAAGATGAACCAATAAACCCTGCCCCACCAGTGATTAAAATATTATTGTTTTGAATCATTCTTATTTTCCACTTCTTCCACATTCTTCTTAAGTAGTGATATTTCTTGAACTAAATTTTTTATTTGCTTTTCGGCAGATATTAGAGACATCTGATGTTTCAAAACAATTATCAGTAAAATACTCACCAGTATAAACAAAGATAATGCTGTAAGAGTTTGAATACCAAAGAAATGTGCTACTTCACTTCCTACTTCTGGAAAAAGCGCTCCAAACAGAATAACTAACGCTAGAACCAGCCATTTCAACATGTGTCGAATTTCTGCTCTATCTTTTCTAACAAGATGAATCGTATAAAAAAAGAATGAAACTGCTAGAATAATCGCTAATATTCGTAGTTGTAACGGCATCATTTTCTACCCTTCCCTAATAGTGACGTTGCTAAAATGGACAACGAAACACTAATCATATAGTTTACACCTTTTAAAAGGCTTATGCTAGATGTCCCCGTAGTTCGTTCAAACATTCTTACCCCTACTTCTTTTACACGAATATTTTTGGCAAAAAGATGCATGTAGCTTTCTGGCTCTGGATACTGCCGAGGATACCTTTTCACAAATTGCTCAATAACTTTTCTATTCCCTGCACGATAGCCACTGGTAACATCCATTATACGTATCTTTGATGTGAAACGAATCAAAGTGGACAAAATCTTAATTCCAATTTGACGTGTTCTTGAAGACTTAAACTCTGAATTGCTCTCATCAAGGAATCTTGAACCAACAGTAAAATCTGCTTGGTTATTTATAACAGGGTCTATCAGTTGCGGAAGTGATTCGATATCATGTTGTCCATCACCATCAAATTGGACTGCGATATCATAACCCTTTCTATAGGCATACATATATCCTGTCTGTACAGCTCCACCAATTCCAAGGTTTTGAATGAGTTCGACATGATTAATCTTGTTCTCTTTCAGCACTTCTTCTTCGTTATCTGTCGAACCATCATTTATGACTACATAATCTAAGTCATAAAAAGAACTTTTAATATAATTTTCTACTTTTTTGATATTCTCTGCAATGCCTTCTCCCTCGTTATACGCAGGAATGATTAGAAGAATTTTTGCTTTGTTAGTCAAATCTATGAAATTCCTCTCTTAGTCTTGGATTTGTCTTTTTCACTTGTAACATTAATTTAATCAAGTACTTCCATCTGATTCCAGAATCTCTTTTCAAAAGACCTTCCAGAATCATTTTAACATATTTTCTTTTAAGTTGACAGAGCAAGTCGGGCTTATAGGCTTTATAAAATCGATACTCGCTGCTAAAAATACTATGAAATCTTTCCTCTGACAAACTGGATAAATCTTGAACCGATAGATGATGGCTAAGTTTACATTGCAACACCTTGACCTTTTTATGACTCGAAATGATTTTTGAAAAGAGCCAATGGTCCAGATAGTCAAGAGGAAACTCTTTTGTAAAACCACCGATTTGCTCAAGAAAAGACTTATTCAGCGTTAGCGTACTGGATATTCCAGAAATATCTTGGTGATAGACACCCGCTTCTCTTGGGTAGAGGAGCATGTCCAAAGTCTCACTTGCTGTGGGGGAAATCTGTGTTGTGCCATCATATATTTTCGCACAGTAAGCAACGATGTCACTCTCTCTTTCTTCACCTTCTAACTCAGAAAACAGAGTAAGCATATAGCTTTCTGTAAGTAAGGTATCGTCGTCCAGCAACATCAGCCATTCGTCTTTTGACAAAGAGAGAGAAGTCTCATATGCTATACGGGTCCCTCGTTCTTTAGGATCAAGATTATAAAGATATGTGAGTGAATGAAAAAGAGGGGAAAGCTTTATCTCTGAATAGTCTATAGCTCCGTTATCAAATACAATGACATTGAGCTTTTTTTTGATTGCACCACTAAGTTTGACAAGTGATGCAAAAGATTCTGTTTCCGTGAATTTTTGGGCATAAGCGACCAAACAAATTGTTATATTCATATTTATCGTTTCTTAAATTTCAAGAGCACTCTTTTAACCGTTCTCTTTATTTCAGACTTAAACGAACTTGAACTGTCTGCATTCACTGTGAGTAGATTTTCTATATGTCGCACGGCTTTCTTCTCACTGCCTTGGACTTTTTCAGCTTCTTCAATAAACGTTTTATAAACAAACTCTATAGAATATTTCTCTCGTACTTCCGAAATTTTATTGATGCTGTTTTGCTTTTGCTCTGTAAAAGTTTCTAGGCTCAAGCTCATTTTTTCAGATAAGGCTTCAATATCTCCTAAAGGATACATCTCTCCTTCTTGAAAAATCTTGTATGCAGACGCGTAACCCGGGTTGTCCGATATGATGACTGGAAGACCTTTGAGTAGGGCTTCAATATAGACCAAACCAAAGGTCTCCATGGCCGAGCTGCTGACAAAGATATCCTTATCCGTGAGTTCTTCCCAGGGATTATCCAGATGACCGGTCAACTTCACATTTTTCAAATTATATTTCTTAATATAATTTAAGCACTTGATTTTGTAGTCTTCATCTCCGGCACCGATTAAAACAAGATCAACATACGTTTTTCCAGACTGGTGATAAGCTTTTAAAAGTTCCAATTGATTTTTACGTTCGGTCAAACGCCCTACTGACACGAAGCGAATTTTTTCTCCTTTTTTTAATGGCGAGGCATCCACTTCGCTATAAGGAATGAACTGCTTAATGTCTTTTTCTCCAAAGAGAAGATTCAGTTTTTGATTCAGAAGCCCTGTCACACTGTAGATTTCTTTCGAATATTCTGCTATAAAATCTATCTTATCAAGATAATAAGCAAACTCATTTTCTGGAAACTCGTGGATTAACCAAAAATGAGGAATTGACTCACACGCAGCAGCAAGCGCGCCTTGAAACATATTCACCGTATTAGTAACCACTAAATCTATGCTGTTTTCCTGAATCAGTTGTCTGATTTGCGCAATGTTTTCGCGATAATAAAAGGCACGAACCTTAGCATCTTCTGGAAGCCCTCCTGGTGCATCTTCCCACCACCATTTTCCTGCTGGAAGAATATAGGTATCGATACCCGAAGCCTTAAATTTGTTTTGGTAACTTGTTTTATCCTCCCCTTGATAACCTGGTGCAACATTTATCACTTTGTTCCCACGTTTAACTAACGCAGTCATCAGATAAAAAATTGAGATTTCTGCTCCATTATCAAAGGTACCTGTTGGAGAAACGAATAAAATATTTTTCATTGTTCTTTCCTCGTTATTCGAAATGCAATCATGGTCAGCCTCTCATTCAGCAAGACAGGCTCTGTAAGAAAAATTGATTGAAAAGCACTTAAATTAAGTCTTCCCTGCCCCAAACATTATTCGCTTATACTCTTGGTAAATTCATCTGTATGATCTTTAGCTGTGCAATGTTCTAAAACAAAATCATAGGCATTTTCGGCAATTGCTTTTCTTTTTTCTGGACTTTCGATAAGTGCTGCTAGTTTTTCATACCATTCATTTGGTTGAGCCAAGAGACCCGTTCTTCCGTCTTCAATCATTTCTTCAAAAGATCCTAAATTACTTGCTAGGGTTGGAATCTTTACAAGAGCAGCTTCCAGCCACTTGATTTCTGATTTTGCCCGATTGAACACATTATCCACTAGAGGAGCCAAATTAATATCCACTTGACTAATAAGTTTCGGCAGCTCTTTCCAATCTACATAATCATTCATTTTGATTTGTCTTGAAAATTTTTGCAAGTCCTGTGGGAGATCGATATAACCGACCAAGTGAAGTTCTACATTGGGATATTTTTCTAAAATTTGAACAATCGCTGGTTTAATCATTTCAAAATTTTCATTGTGTGTGATTGAACCGGAGAAGTATCCTATTTTAACTTTTGCGTCTTCTTTTGAATAATCTTTGAGTGCTTTTTGACTGAGGCTCACCAGTTCTTCGCTGGCAAGGTTTCTATTTAATAATACATTTGAACTGTAGTTTTTCAGCTCCTCTTTAAGATCACGAGTCGTTGTTATCACGCTATCACACAGCGCCATCATCCTCCCATAAGAGTGAACGCCACTGTCATACGCGTGTTTCTCTAAATCAGAGAGTTCTTGCGTATAAGTCAGCAAGTCGGTGTATTTTGTATCAATAACAAGGTCATCAATATCATAATAAACAGGCTTATTATACTTTTTAGCAAGCTGACATAACTTTTCTAGTTCTTCTGAGTAACCCGTACGATAGATAATGATATGGCTTGCATTTTCTGCATAACCCATCTTAAAGCTTGAAGCATTTACTACCCACACGTCAAAGCCAAGCGATTTTAGCTGTGCAGCTTTATTTTCAACACGATAGCGTGTACACTGTGGAATAGCATTTTCAACACCATCAATAATCAGGATATGCTCTTTGGGTTTTGTATTCTTGATATCCTCCATTATCCCATCAATAACTTCTGGGGGATAGGAAGTACTTGACTTTATATAATCAATTAAGGCAGGAACTTCTGTTTCTCTTGTTATGCCTTGCCAGGCAAACTTGTCGTTATCGTAATTTGAAAATGCTGTGTATTTTACTAAAGGAACTTTGAAATCTTTCAGCATGACAAGTGGATGCATATACATCGCACTATCACCATTGTTGTTACTTACTGCACCATGCTTAAACCCTAAATCTTCAAAATGTTTTGTAAACACAGTTTCATGTTTACCAATCGCTTTATTTCTCGAATTTGTATCGTCCATATTTTTCCAGTATTTTATGAAACCTGGATAAGTGAACATACTTTTTTCAATAACGAGGAAATACGATTGGAGATGAACTGGAATGGTTTTATATTTGTTATAACCCGTAAAATCTTCTTGGGGTTCGCCATAGGAGATACCCCAGAAGTCCAATTTACGCTCAGCCATTTCCCTAAAGGTTATTTCCAAGTCCATAAAGGGCCCAACATTTGTGTCATTAACGAGCAGCAGTTCATCGTATTGTGAAAGAACGGTTTTTTCTAGCTCCAAAATGCCCTGTCTAAATGCTGCTGTGTCATATCCCTCATTTGGCCGGAGAATTACTTCTCCAAAGCCCTCCAAGAGCTTTTGGTCTTCTAGGACGAGAGAACCATTGACAACAATGACGATTTTATGCGACAGTCTAGCCAGAGCCTCAAGAAAAATCAGCTTGTACTCCTGAAGCTTTTTACCGTTTGAATAAATGACGTAAACAAGGACACGCTTAGGATTGTGATAGTTGTTGTTTTTGCGTGATTTATTGCGTAAAAGACTTAGTATTTCTTTTTTGATTTTGAGAACTGGGTGGAATTTTAACCCTAGGGCTTTAAAAATCCTCTTGGGCATTTTTAGCCACAAGTTTGGATGACGTAAAACATGAGAGACACGCTTAATATTTTTCACGATAGCACTTCCCAGTCTGTAACTTTTTGACTGGGTGATGTTTTGTATATGTACCTCTTTGCTCTCTATCTCCCATTCTTTACGTTGGAGTTCTTGCTCCAAGCGTCTTATTAATACAAGACGTTCATCCGCAACCTCTGCCATCTCTCTATAGTTGCTCGCACTAACTATGAGGTTTTGCTTGATTGCCTGTGCGTACCTGTCTCCAAGGACATCTTTATATTTATTTAAAATATAAAGATAATCATCAAAATACCTATCCAAATCATCCCTTTGGCTCCGTGAAGCTTCCAGTACGCGATAGTTTAACTTAGTTTCTCTCACAAAATAAGCACTTGTACCGTTGTTGAGAAAGAGGTTGAGCCAAAAATCATAATCTTCTAAACTTCGCAAATTCTCATCAAATCTCGCATTTCCAATCGCCTGAGTTTTTACTAAGGAAGACATGTCAATAACATTTTGCACCAATTCATCATTGAGAGAAAAGTCTAGGTTTTCATGCAAAATATTTCTCTTTTTTTCAAAATCCCAGAGTTGGCAGTAGGCGATGTCTACATCACCATGTTTTTTTGCCTCTCTGAGCAAGATTTCGATATGGTCTTTGTTTAAAAAGTTATCACTGTCAACAAAGAGAAGATAATCACCAGTAATTTTTTCCAGAGCAGCATTTCTGATTTTTACAACACCTTGATTTTCATCTGAAAAATAGCGCGTTTCTGGAAAGGGGGATTCTGGAAGCAGTGAAGAAATAATTTCTCCAGAATGATCTGTTGAACCGTCATTAAAAATAATAAGTTCAATATTTTGATGCGTTTGCTCAAAGATACTTCTTATGCACTGTTCAATATATTTTTCATGATTATAGCAAGTGACTACAACTGAAATCTTATCATTCATAGGTATACTCTTTCTTTAGACAACTCCTGTTGGTTTTACTCTGAGAATAAAGCCTCGGTAGAAGACGATAAGGAGGTAGAGAATCATTATCGTAATCGTAGAAACTTTGGAAATGCTGGCAACTGTTTTTTCTGAAAGTTTGATGTTATATTTTGCTCCCAAATTCTGTAGGGCTGGGAGGAAAAAAATGATAAAGGGCTGCAGATAACGACCAGAGAGTTCATCAAATGCCGAAAGCGTCCTCTGTCCAATATAGATTCCTGCAAATATCCCTACCCAGTTGATGAAATAAGTCATACCAGAAACCCAAGTCGTCCATTTGGAATAAACCTGTCTAAACTCTCCCATGGCTACCCAACAGAATAAAAGAATCCAGATAATGTTGAAAAAGTCTGGAAGATTCATTGGGGTAATCATCCACATTCTGCGCGCATTGGTTCCCATTGTTGCAAAGTTGAGATAGTTATTAAAAAAGACTTTTGTAAAATGAACTAAGCCAAATTTTTCATTAAAAACGACAAGAGTCCCAACAATCAAGAGAGTAACTATAAAGGACGAAACCCATTTTGTTGCGCTCTTCATCTTTTTGAGGTATGCAACTATAGGTCTGCAAAGCATGGGGAGACCGACTAGAGCAAAAAGTGAGAAAACATAATTCTTCTTTGCGAAAAAGAGGAGCAAAATTGTGGCTAAGGTATAAAGACGCTGTTTTCTGCTTAATTCTTTGAAGCTCTTGATTTGAGTCAATTCTAAGAAATTGAGCGCAAACATCGCAAAGACGATAAAGCTAAAGATATCATAGCTTGGGCTGGCAATTTTCATAAGGTAAGGAACCGTGAAAAGCATGACCATAAGCCATTTCCCTTGCTTACTTTTTTTGATGATAAAATAAAAACAGAGGGCGAAAAAGAGAAGATTAGCCAATCTGCCCCCATAATCCATCACTCCGATACTCGGATAAATCAATCGCGCAATGAGTACACCTACCGAAGCTGGAAGGTGCATAAGATTGATAGGAACAAAGCTATTCCCATTACTCGTTAAATTAAAACGAATACCGTCATTCCCCAAGTCAACTTTTTTGAAAATGGTATCCTTGATGCTGATATCTGCTGTACTTCCTGTAACCCCTCCAATAGCCTCATTCTCCATCACACGGAGGCTTGGCTTAGACATCACTTCGGGATGAGTAGATGAAAACTGACTATAGGCATAACTAAGATGATAGCCTTCATCTCCTGTTGACAGCGGCGGAGTAAGAAAGGTAGCCAATACACCAAAAATGAGCACAACTATGATAAAGAATTTTTCTGCTGGGAGTTTTAATTTTTTATTTTTAGCTATGTTCATTTTTTCTCCTTATAACCTTTTTTTCAGCTTGGCGAGCAATGAGTAGATATAGTTTGTTCTTCTGTATGGAAAAGCTTTTAATAAAGCTTCTTGTTTCCCTTTAAGGTCAGTAATAAGTTGATATTCTTCAATAAGCTGCGTGTGATACTCTTGACTTAGAATCCTGTTTAGATCTGCTAATCGATGCTGCTTTCCTATTCCCGAGTAGTAATCTTCAAACTTAAAGTCTCCTCCGACAAGTCGATCTGATAGATTCATGTGGAGGTTGGGAATACCAAAACTATCCGCCACGATCAAACCGTGAAGAGACGAGGAAAAAATAAGCTTACACGATGTAATATCGGTAATGACGGCTTGCGGTGCCCGCAAAACATCAATAATTTTAAATCTTGAGTCAGCTGCTAACTTTTTAATGAGTGGTTGATCAGCTTCCTCGAAGTGAGGGATGATACCTATTTTATCTTCCTTGACCTGGCTTTCTTCATACACTTTATTTACAAGAATTCCCGGATCGCCTAGAGGAAGTGGTGAAAGCTTCAAGTCCTGTTGTGTCAACTTACCGCGTACTGCATGAAATTTTAACTTTGAAAAATTTAGCGATGAAAACTCATGCAAAGGATAGGTTTCCTTGATGGAGCCTACTCTTGCTTGAAGCGGATAGATTGTACCACTTCCCCAAATGTGCATTTTTTTTGTTGGGCGGTTGTGCTCTAAATCAAGCAAAATGTGTAGCAGACTGCCCACAGAAATCATATCAGCCTTCTTAATATCTGATTCGTAGACGATTTCAATGTAGGAGAATAAATTTTGGATAATTTCAGGACCAAGTTCGTCACCAAAATTTGGTTTCCCGCCTGGAGCTTTCCATGAATAAAGTTTGATTTTCTTTTTTGGTATCATTTGATTTCTTTTAAAAGTCCGTAAGTTCGCTTGTCTGAAGAATCTCTGTAAACAAAACTGAGCATTGGTGAAGCAGTGAGAAGTTCAGTTTCAATAAAGCCATCCTCTGCTACGCGTTGCTTCATCCGTATCGTTGCCACTAAACCAAACTCTGTATTGTGGAAGTTCCTCATTGGGATTTCAATAGTATTTACAGTATGAATGGGTAACGAACCACTGTCATAAACAATGCCGCCCCGTGTCACATCATGAAGACTATAGGAAATAAATAGGTCCGACCTATCAAGGGTTTTATCGTAAAGGTCAACATTTAAATTTGCTGTAAAAAACTCATCCGGTTTTGAAAGAGAGAGGGCTGAGGTGGGTTCAATTGTAATTTTTGCGGCCGCTTCTTCTACATCGCCACCCTTCAAGTTATTTCTTGCGAGATTATCTTCAGAATATTTATTGGTAATGTCTTGGATATTTCCTTTTTCAACAACACCTTCTTTAATATAAATGGCTTTGTTACAATATTTCTGAACAGCATTCATATCATGTGTCACTAAAATTGTTGTCTTTCCTGAGGCTTTACGCTCCAAGAAATAGTCGTTACATTTGCGTTGAAAAGCCTCGTCACCAACAGCAAGGACTTCATCAAGAACCAGGACATCACCTTTAGCTTTTATAGCAACTGAAAAAGCCAAACGTACCTGCATCCCACTCGAATAGTTCTTTAGCTTTTGATTCATGAACTCATGAAGTTCTGAAAATTCAACAATATCATCGTACATATGGTCGATTTCTTCCGTTGAAAAGCCAAGCATTGCACCGTTCAGATAAACATTTTCTTTACCCGTAAGTTCAGGATTAAAACCAACACCCAGCTCTATAAAACTGACCAGTTTTCCATTAACAGTTACACTCCCTTTCTCTGGGGTGTAGATTTGGGAAATGATTTTTAAAAGCGTCGATTTTCCCGAACCATTACGACCAACAATGCCAAAAAAGTCGCCTTTTTCGACGGTAAAGTCGATGTCTTTAAGCACGTGCTGTTCTTTGTAACCCTTAATGCCCCGCATACGGTTCACCAAGGTGGTACGGAGACTCGTACTTGCTTCTGTTGGGAGGCGGAAGTATTTACTTACATGATCTATTTTTACTGCTACTTCTGACATTTTTTCCTCCTTAAACTATTTCTGCAAATTTATTGGCGTTTTTATTAAATACCCATAATCCTAAGCCAAAGATAAGTACAGAAAGAACATAGGGAATGGCAATTACTAGGGGATTATCCCATAGTTGCCACAAGGTAGGATTCGTATTGTTACTAAAGGTCAAGACATAGCGCATGTCTTGAATAATTTGTGCCATTGGGTTGAGCATTTGAATCTTTGCCACATCCAGATGATTCGTTGAAATCTGTGTAATAGGATAAATAATTGGTGTACCATAAAAACCAGCTTGCATGATGACTTCCCAGATGGGTCCTAAATCTCTAAAATAGACAAAGAATGTCGAAAGCATAAAGGAAATCCCTGTGGTAAAGAGTACAAGCTGAAATAAAAGAGGTACAACAAAAATGACTGTCCACGACATCTGTACACCATTAATCAAAGCAAATATGGTAACCACAGCAAGTGAAATCATTAAATTAATGAAAGCATTTATTACTACTGAAAAAACGATAACAGATTTTGAAAAGTTTACTTTCCTGAGCATGTCACCACGACTAACGATAGAAAGCATTCCCACTCCCGTTGTTTCACCAAAGAAACTCCAGATTGTAATCCCCAAAAGCAGTGCTACTGCAAAATGAGGGGTCCCTTCCCCAAAACGCATAAAACGCACGAAGACTAAATACATAATCAAAAAGAGCATGACAGGTTTGAGTATAGACCATAAGTAACCAATAGCACTTCCTTGATAGCGCAGTTTAAAGTCGGTTTTAATCAGTTCTTTGAGTAGAATTTGATTTCTACGGCTGAAGAAATTCATTTGTTTTTTCCTTTGTATGCAAATTTTGTGAGGATGAGTGTACGGAAAATTTTAGTGTGATATCCCTTGTTTTTCCGTATGTCATATTGATAAAGCGTTTGACGTCGCTTTTCTTTTGGCATGTCCAATAATTTAACGTAAGCTTGGATGAGCTCTCTATTGTGTACTGACATATGGGCTAATTGCTCTTTTAAGAGTTTCTGTGCCTGTTTTTGACTTGATTCGATAAGCCACCAATATTTTTCAAACCAAAGATTAGGATGCAACCACTTTTTCATGCGTTTCGTCCATGTCCTTGCACCCAGAACATTCGCATCATGTTGACGATAAAGATGAGTTGGTTGATCAATATAAACCAGTTTACCAATAGCCGTTGCAAGAAGCGCCAAATACCAATCGTGCATGATGACATCATCGGTAGTTTTCCACTCTTCTGCTAGAGCATGGTTAATCATACTGGCTCCACCTGTAACCGTGTTCTCAGTAAGTTCCTGGACCAATTGTGTATTCGCATGATCAGATTGACTACGAATCATGCTTTCTGATAAGACCGTCAAATCTTTGTCGACGACTTTTAGGTCGGTGTAATACATGGTCGGTATACTGTTGTCATGATTTTCTGCTTCTCGCAAAATAATTTCTAATTTGTTAGGCAGCCAGTAATCATCCTGATCAGCAAAAAAATAAAAATCTGCAGTATCAGCTTTTACCAATTCATAGAAGGATTGAATGACACCGACATTTTGAGCTTTGAGTACTTGGATACGGCTATCTTCACTGGCAATACGATCAATAATTTGAACGGTAGTGTCTCTTGACCCATCGTCACGGATGATGAGCGTCCAGTCTTGAAAGGTTTGTTTTTGAATGCTTTCGATTTGCTCTGCAACAAACTTTTCACCGTTGTAAGTTGACATTAAAATATTAACTTTGGGCATGTTGAAAGGTCTCTTTCAGTCACTTATTTTATAAATAAAGTTTCATACTGGGCACAAATATAATCCCAAGTGTACTTTTCTTCAATAATGGCTCTTGCTTTGTATTTTAAACGATGACGCGTATCAGAGGACATCAGCTCAACCTCTGACAAAACAGTTCGCAAATTTTCCTTGTCAAAATAGATGACAGCATCCTCTGCAGTTGTTCGGTTAAAATTCACCCCAAGAACGATATTTACTGGTGTTGACCACATGGCTTCCAAAAGTCCTGGATTAGTTCCACCAACTTCGTGACCATGTAAGTAAGCAAAAGCCTGCTCACGAATATAGCGCAATTCATTTTGGTCATAAACAGTACCAACAAATTTAATTCTTGGATCTTTATCAAACCCTGTTTGAGCCCGAAGTTCTTCATAGTAAGGATTGCCTTCATAATTCGTAATAATTACTAAATCTCGCGTGGTCTTACTTTCCATAAAACTGCGAATCAACAATTCGTAATTATTTTCAGGCACAAAGCGTCCCACAATCAAATAATAATCACTGACCCCATATTTTACCAGAGTTTTAGATTCTGTCAAATCTGATTTGAATTTCTCCGTTCCATACGCGATAACATCACTATTTACTTGCCCATATTCTGCACGTAAATAATCAAGAATCCCTTGATTATCACTAATAATCAGATCCGCATGACGGACCATTTTTCTCTCAGCAAATTTAAGATATTTACGCACGGGCGCAGGCCATTTTGTCCGGCGCCATTCAAGGCCATCAGGATTAACAAAAAGCTTACCACCTATGCCATGTATTTTTTTTGCATAAGTTCCAATAACTCCGCCAATAGTGTTGCCTAAAATGTAAAAAATAGGTTTTTCTATCCCCTCTTGTTTAATGATCTCAAGAGATTTTCTTATAGCCAAAATATCATATGCAATAACACGAGCAGAACCTATATTAGGCACATCAATCACGAAGCAATCTGCGCCTAAATAATCAAAATGTCCATCAGAAAGACCAGTCAAATCCGAATTCTCGCTTTGACAAGCTACATGATATTTAATGTTTTCATTTTTTTGATGTTTGACGAGTTCTTCCACAAAAGTTTCAAAACCGCCATATTTCGCAGGAAGTCCACGACTCCCTATGATAAAAATGTGTTTTATCATAATAGTGATAGCCTCTCAAAACGAGAATTCTGCCGTTTCCGACAGAATAGCGTTTTATTTCTTATTAATATCGCCTTTTACACCTGCTTTATCTGGACGCAAATCGCCTTTCGCAAGCATCTGAGCTAAAGCTTCTTGCCATGTTGGAATTTCGAAGCCTGTAGCTTTTGTTTTCGCTAAGCTCATCGTCGAGTTAAAAGGACGTTTGGCTTTTGCTGGGAAAGCACTTGAATCAACAGGTATTACCTTTGTATCTGTATCCTTCAAAATTTCTGATGCAAAATCAAACCAAGTGACATCCTCACCTGCTGCGGCATCATTCGTCAAGTGATAATAACCCAAGTTTACATCATTGTCAACCAAGTAAACCATAAACTCTGCCAAAGTACGTGTCCATGTAGGCCGACCATGTTGATCGTTTACTACTGTCAAAGTATCATGTGTTTTCGCTAAGTTCTGCATCGTGAAAACAAAATTATGACCATAGTTGCCAAAGACCCAAGCCGTACGTATCGTATAGAATTTCACTCCAGATTCTTCCACCGCAAGTTCGCCTAAACGTTTGGTACGACCATATTCCGATTGAGGATCAGTTGGATCATCAACTTCCCATTCTTGACCAACTGGTAAATCGCCATTGAAGACATAGTCTGTCGAAACATAAACAAGTGTCGCTCCAACACGAGCGGCTGCCTCAGCCACATGACGTGTGCCGTCAACATTGATTTTTTCATTGAGTGCCTTGCTCTCATCTTCGGCTTTATCTACGGCAGTGTATGCGGCGCAGTGGTAAACCAATTCTGGCTTGTTTTCATCAAAGAAAGCATCAACTGCAGCTTTATCTGTAATGTCAAGCTCGTTGACATCTGCCGCAAAATATTTTACATCACGTTCATCCAGAAGATGGCGCAACTCTGTGCCAAGTTGACCATTTCCACCAGTAATTAAAATCATATCTATTCCTTTATCTTAGAGAACTTTTTGGCTTTCAGCATATTTCGCTTCTACTGCAGCTTTTTCTGCCTTCCACCAGTCTTGGTTTTCAGTATACCAGTCAATGGTTGCCTTCAACCCTGACTCAAAGTCAGTATGTTTAGGTTCCCAACCAAGTTCTGTGCGGAGTTTTGTATTGTCAATGGCATAACGTAAATCATGACCTGCACGGTCAGTTACGCGGTCATAATCGTCAGGTGCCTGTCCCATTTCCGTTAAGATTTCTTCCAAAACTTCTTTATTGCTTTTCTCTCCATCAGCCCCGATAAGGTAAGTTTCGCCTATACGACCTTTGGTCAAAATTGCCCAAACTCCTGAAGAATGGTCCTCTGTGTGAATCCAGTCACGCACATTTTTACCATCGCCATAAAGTTTTGGTTTAATGCCTGACAAGATATTTGTGATTTGACGTGGGATGAATTTTTCAATGTGTTGGTAAGGCCCATAGTTATTTGAACAGTTTGAAATTGTCGCTTTCAATCCAAATGAACGCACCCAAGCACGAACAATCAAGTCAGATGCAGCTTTAGTTGATGAATAAGGGCTTGAAGGATTGTAAGGTGTTTTATCGGTAAATTTCTCACCTTCTCCTTCTCCGTGGCCTGGCAAATCTTCACGGTAAGGCAAATCACCATAAACTTCATCTGTTGACACATGGTGGAAGCGCAAATTGTATTTACGTGCTGCTTGAATCAGTGTATAGGTCCCGATAAAGTTGGTATGGATAAATTCATCTTGTGATTTAAGCGAATTATCGTTGTGGCTTTCTGCCGCATAATGCACAATCGCATCCGCCTTGGAAGCAACTTGATCTACAATCTCCGGATCAGCGATATCGCCAACTACAAGTTCGACACGATCCCCAAGAATCATGTCAATGTTGGCACGATTTCCTGCATAAGTTAATTTATCTAAAACAGTGATATGTACGTCTGGATGATTGTTGTAAACGTAGTGTACGAAATTTGAACCGATGAATCCAGCACCACCAGTGACTACGATGTTTTTAAATTCAGTCATTGTTTTTCCCTAATTATATTTAATAAAGTCTTGCTGTAAGCGATAGTTTTAGAGTTTTTCCATCAAAAGAACACTCTTTATCCTTTCCAAGAAGAGCACTCTGCTCTTCCTCTTTACACAAGCGATAAAATTCCGAAACTTCTCCCTAATGCTCACCTTAGCCGAGCAAATCTGCTGTCAAAGGTTTGACATCAGCCAGCATAGGATGATGTTTATCCGCTTCACTGACTTCAGCATTCTCAAGATCTTCCCACTCGATACCTAGAGATGAATCCGCATAGTTTACAAACGCATATTTTGGCTTAAGTTCCAAAGCCCAGTAGTCATTCACCAGATAAGAGTAAGAAACTGTATCACTTAAAACTTGGAAACCATTGGCAACACCACGTGGAACAAAGATTCCCTTGCTAGCATCAATCACCGTTTGATAGACATGACCGAAGCTTTCACCCTCACGGAGATCTACCCATGAGCCCAGAACACGTCCACCATCTGCTACAGATATATACTTGTCCCAAGGTTCTGCGTGCAAGCCACGTAGGACATTTTTGCGTGAGAACGAAACATTATTTTGTAATTTTCCTTCTGCGAAAAATTTTTCCGGGAAACCTAGAGGCAACATTTTTTCTTTTTGAAAATTTTCTTTAAACCAGCCGCGATTATCGCCATGCACAGGGATGTCAAATTCTAACATGCCGGGGATTGCATCGATTTTACGTGCTGCAAGTTCTTTTCCGAAAAAGTTCTCTGCCATTTTATTTATCACCTACCAATTTTAGCAAATACTTACCATATGCATTTTTCTTTAGAGGTTGTGCAAGTTCACGCACAGCTTCTCCTGAAATGTAGCCCATACGCCATGCAATTTCTTCAAGGTTGGCAACCATAACATTTTGCATACGTTGAACTGTTTCAATATATTGTGCTGCTTCGAGCAGACTTTCGTGCGTACCTGTATCAAGCCACGCAAAACCACGTCCCATAAGTTCTACAGAGAGGTCGCCTCGTTCGAGATAAGCTTTATTCACATCTGTGATTTCTAATTCGCCACGTGGTGATGGTTTGATACTTTTAGCAATCTCTACAACGTCATTGTCATAGAAGTAGAGCCCTGTTACAGCGTAGTCAGATTTTGGTACTTCTGGCTTTTCCTCAATAGAAACAGCATTCATGTCTTTGTCAAACTCCACAACACCGAAACGCTCTGGATCAGGCACTTGATAGCCAAACACCGTTGCTCCCTTTTCTTTTGCTGCAGCTGCTTGAAGCAGCTTAGACATGCCTGGTCCGTGATAAATATTATCTCCCAAGATAAGGGCAACGGCGTCATCTCCAATAAAGTCCTCACCAATGATAAATGCTTGAGCCAAACCATCTGGACTTGGTTGAACAGCATACTGCAAATTAAGACCAAATTCAGAACCATCTTGCAAGAGTTCTTGGAAACGTGGTGTATCTTCTGGTGTGGAGATAATCAAAATATCTTTGATTCCAGCCAACATCAATGTAGATAATGGATAATAAATCATTGGTTTGTCATAGACGGGCATCAGCTGTTTACTTGCTGCACGCGTCAACGGATACAAGCGCGTCCCCGAACCGCCTGCTAAAATAATCCCTTTCATGAGTTACCTCACTTTTTCTATAGTTAATCAGCATAATTATAGCATATTTTTATTCACATTTCACCTCAACTCTTCATTTCTAGAAAAGAAAAAAGGCTAGACACATCGTCTCTAGACCTTTTATCTGTGATTCTGCTTGATTATAACTTTTTAAAAATAAAGCTTGAACTTTTCAAAAGCAGAGACTGCGCAACTGGTGCAACTAAAAGAAAGGGTAAAAGCAAGAGTAAATGCCCAAGACTTGGCCAGGCCAAGTTGAGAAAGTCCGCTCCTATAAGGAGAGCAATCAAGAAAGATATCTGTGTGAGCGTGAAAATCCATAGGCGATAACGTTTAATCGGCCAAAATATTCTATGCTGCATCAAAATATAATTCCAAGCAGAAAAGAGTATCGTCATCATCGCAAGTTCCGCCTGCGAAATCCCAATAGCAGCACCGATTCCTCCGATAAGCGTTGCTCCAACTGCAATGCTTAATCCAACAGGAAAAGAGCGTTCAAATAAAAGTCGTAAAAAACTGCCTCGCACCTGTGAGAAATCTGACTCAAAACTAAGGAAAAATGACGGAATACCAACAAAAAAGGCTGCCAAAACCGTTAGTTGGATAGGCTCAAAAGGATATATATTCCCAACAAATAAGGTTAAAACTGTCAGTGCGATTGAAAACATCATACGCACCATTAACAAAGAACCCGTACGAGTCAAGTTATTAATTACACGCCGTCCTTCGTTAACAATATAGGGCATAGCCGAAAAATTATTATCCATAAGTATCAGGTTAGCTGTTTGTTTAGCCGCTTCACTTCCCTCACACATAGCAATTGAACAATCTGCCTCCTTGAAGGCCAAAATGTCGTTAACGCCGTCACCAGTCATTGCTACTGTATGCCCTTTTTGCTTAAGAATTTGTACCATTCTTTTCTTCTGCTGAGGTGACACGCGCCCAAATACTTGAGCGTTCTCTACTGCATATTCTAATTCTTCATCCGTCTTCACTTGGCTTACATCAACATACTTCTCCGCATCCGATAAGGAAACTGACTTAGCGATGGCAGAGACCGTTACCGGATCATCACCTGAAATAATTTTACAATCCACTCCTTGTTTTTTAAAATACGCCAACGTCTGCTTGGCGTCATCACGTAATATATCAGAAATGACTATCAGTGCTTGAGCATGCAGATCTTCTGGGAGGAAATTTGTCTTGATTGGCTCTTTTGACTGAGCCAAAGCCAAAACACGATAGCCTTTTTCGGCATATTTTTGCGCCTTACTTTGCAATCTAGAATTTCCATGAGGAAATAAAAATTGCCAAGCTCCTAGATAATACGTCGCATCCGTAAACTCAACCGCACTGTATTTCCTTTCTGATGAAAAAGGAAGAACATGCACGGCTTTAAGCTCCTTCGATGGAGCGAAGTGTTTTCTCAAAGCCTGAGCTGTAGCATTTTTATCTGGGAGATTTTCTAGTAAATTTCCAACAACAGGATTCAGATATTCTATAGGCTGTTCTGCCAGCCCCTCAACATACTCAACCCGCATTTCACCTGTCGTGATTGTCCCCGTTTTATCTAGGCAAAGAACATCTACACGCGCCAGTGCATCAATTGTATGCAGTTCCTGAACCAGTACTTTTTGTTTCACTAAATTAATGACTCCCAAGGTCAAAGCCATGCTGGTCAAAAGAATCAGTCCCTGTGGAAACATGCCTTCTAAGGCGGCGACTGTTCCTAGTACGGCTTGTTTATGCCCCGTACCCACAACATAAAACAGCTTCAGGTAAAGCAAAATCCCCAGAGGTATCATGATAAAACTAACGATGCGTACTACTTTGGCTAAACTGTCACGCAACATGCGCTTTTGCTTCTTTATTTTTTTTGCTTCATGAGACAGTTGATGAATATAGTTGTCTTTCCCCACATGAATAACACGTGCAACCGCTGTTCCACTTGTCACAAAACTTCCTGAAAAAAGTTCCGCACCTTCTTTTTTAGTCAAAGCATCCGCCTCACCCGTTAGTAAAGCCTCATTCACTTCAAGCTGTCCCTCTATAATCTGACTGTCACAGGGAATTTGATCCCCCAAACCCAGAAGGATAATGTCACCAAGTACCAATTCTTCTTGTTTTAGCTCTATCTGTTTCCCTTGACGAAAAAGCTTTACCTTGCTTGTATTTAACAGAGAAAGCTTATCCAACAAGCGACGAGCCTTGATTTCCTGATGAAGACCAATCCCTGCATTGACTGCAACAACAATGATAAAAAGCGCATTTCGATAAGAACCTACAGAAAGGACTAAAACAAAAAGAACTATGTTAATTGTATTAAAAAAGGTCAGCAAATTACTGGCAAAAATTTGACCATATGTTTTGCTGCTTTCATTTTTTGCAACGTTGATTTGTCCTGCTTCTAAACGTTTCTCGACTTCTTCTTGAGTCAAGCCTTCATATTTAAATAACATAAGTTCTCTCCTCACTCTAAATTTATCCTAACACAGATAGGAAAGCAAATATCTTACATTATTGAAATATAAAAACTCGCCACATCACGGCGAGGTTCCTCTGCTTATTTTGTTGGGCGTGCCATAGATGATTGAACGTTAAATCTGCGTTGAATAAGAAAACGAATTCCCATCACAGCTGCTCCAAGAACGATTGTAACATAAGGCGTAAGAACGATATTGATCGACTTAGGGAGTAAAGCGACTAAAACAGATACACCTGCCCAAGCCACCATTGCCAAAGCAAGCATCGCAAAGCCCTTCCCTTTTTTCTGTGCTCTTTGCGCACTGTAAAAGTACTTATACATCCAGTACATCACCAAACCGGCCAAAGCAGATGAGGCAAGCGTTGTTAGAACCCCATAGACACTGGCTTGAGGTTGAAAGAGCCCCATAAGCCCCATCACAACTGAAATTACTCCAAAGAAAAGGAGAGCGCTATCTAGCCACATCAAGAAAGGAGATTCGTTTTTCTCTTTTTCCTGGTGCTCCGCCTTGTCTTCAATTTTATATTGTGTTGCAAATTCTACAGGCGCGCCCAACAGTTTACGGGCAAGAATTCCTTCTTTTTGGCCTTCAATAATTTTGGGCAAGATTTCATTAAGGATTTCTTTAATTTCCTCATCTGACTTTCCCAGAAGCATCAGTTGTTTTGTGACACTGTGTACATATTCGCTATTTTTTGCAGTGAGTTGCTCGATTAGATTTTCCATACCTCCTATTATATAAAAAAATTAGCGAAATTTGGAAATAAAACTTGATTTTTTTAATAAAAAAATGTTATACTAATTTGGTATGTTATTTTGAGGGTTTCTGTAAGAATTATATTTCAGATCTGAATTTTTAGAGATGCTCTTTAAAAAAAGCATGAAATTTTTAAGGAGGAATCAAATCATGTCAAAAGAATGTTATTTTACTGGTCGCAAGACTGTGTCAAGTAATAACCGTTCACACGCGATGAACCAAACTAAACGTGTAGTTAAACCAAATCTTCAAAAAGTTCAAATTCTTGAAAACGGTGAACTCAAAACTGTATGGGCTTCAGCTAAGGCGTTGAAAAAATTGCCTGCAGGCGTTGAGCGCGTATAAGTCGTTTAGATAAATAAAGCCAGTAAATAGGATATTTACTGGTCTTTTTTATTCTGTAAAAAGCTATAAGCGGTAACTGAGCGTTGAACAAATGCAAAAGAGAGGCGAATAAAAAGCGCTCGACTTCAGACTGCCTCCCTTTCTGATTTATATATGCTTTTTTAGAGACTTAAGCTATTTTCTTAAAGTTGGATAGTGTATAGTCTCTTTCCTGACACCTTACCAAGGTTGGCTTGTTGGTCCAACTGTAAACTCACTAATGTTCACATCTTCAGGTTGTTCAAGTGCAAAAGCAACGATACGAGCAATTGCATCAGGGCTAATACCGTGCTTTTCATACAGAGCAGCCATGCCCTCTGATGTCCCTTTATCTGTGATTGTATTGAGCAGCTCCGTGTTGATTGCTGCTGGATAAATGGTTGCCGTACGGATATTAGTACCTTCCATTGCTGATTCCATGCGCAAGACCTCCATTAATTCACGGACTGCCCATTTTGTTGCACCGTATACACCACTATTAGGATAAGCTTTCAGACCAGCCACTGAACTTGTTGTGATAATATGACCTGATTTTTGTTTGACAAACTCGGGCATAACTGCTGCGATTCCATTGAGTACGCCTTTGAGATTGATGTCGACCATGCTGTTCCACTCGTTGACCTTAAGTGCTGAAAGTGGACTACTAGGCATGATACCTGCATTGAGGAAAATCGCATCAACCTTGCCGTACTTTTCTTTTGCAAAAGCAACGAGTGCAGCATTTTCCTCTGCAGAAGTAACATCGGTAACCTTGTAGTCAACTGAAGCACTTTGCCCTGTCAGTTTTTCTTTTAGCATTGCCAGACGATCTTCACGTCGTGCAGCAAGTACTAAACTTGCTCCTTTTTCTGCAAGAAGTTTCGCTGTAGCCTCACCAATTCCACTTGAAGCTCCAGTAATGATGACAACTTTATCTTTAAGTGAGTTAGACATTTGATTCTCCTTTTCTTAATTTATACATCCATTATAAACCTTGAAGTGAACTCCAAGTCAAGAAAAAGGTTACCAGCAACGAAAAAGTTCTAGCGATACCGCTAGAACTCTTGATTTTCAAGATTTTCTTCAATTGGGTTCATGACTTCATCATAATGTTCCAATTTATAAGTCAAATAGTTGTACGCACGCTGTTTTTCCTCAATCTCCAGCTTAAGTTGAGCCGCTTGCTGTCGGAGGATTTCTTTACGTATTTCAACATCACCATTTTCAATGACTAATTTCATGTAGCGTGTCAGTGGTTCTATTTTCAGCCCTGCATCACGCATATGCTTCACAAACTGTAAGGCATGGATGTCACGGTCTGTAAAATGACGTAAACCATTTTCTTTACGCGCAATTTTTGGAATTAATCCAATTTTCTCATAATATCTGATGTTATCTGCTTTAATACCTGATAACTCGGCAGCTTTCTTTATATTCATAATCTTTTAATGCTCTTTGTGAAATAACTATATATTATGCATCTATTATAGCATTTTTAGTCTCTTTACTTCTATATCAAGTAAAGTTTCACTGAGTACATTATTAAACCTAGTAGCGGACACTGCATTTACCATTTGCTCTTTTTACGCATAACCTCGTCTCAATAACAATTAACCAAGGTAGAAGAACGTATGAACAGCCCTTGTTAAAGGTTATGCGTTGGTTTTGTCTTATTCTAATCCTGTGCAATTCTTTTTTATATCTTTTGAAGAAAGAAATAGAAATGCTTATGGTAGGGATGAAAAAGGACTTGCTTGAAGCAAGTCGCATCTCGCCAAATAAAAGTTGACGACAGGTATGTTCTAAGAAGCTTTATTCTGAGGTCAGGCGGTTCTTTTTTTTTGTGATTTTTCAACCAAAAACATCTCACAAGTCCTAAGAGCTTGTACTGCCTCCCCTAAAGTTAGACAAAACTCTGACTCTAGAGGTGACATCTCTCATGTACACTCTCTAAAAGGACTTCTAAAAACTAGAGGTCCATGCGCCTTCTTGGTCGCGGAGGATGAGGGAGGGGCGAGGAACATTGAATATATCATATGAATTAATAGGTTGACGATTAGTTGCAAGAAGACCACCCCTACCTCTTATATCTTGCATAGCTATTACTAGCCATGCTACGTTATCTCGAGCACGTGTACGTAAGGCCCAGCTCGAACTATTTACTCCGTTTCTTGAAAGCATATCTGGAAAACCAAGGTTAGGACCAGACACGCTCATAAGATCAGCCAAAGAAAGAGCAAAAGCTTTCTTTTCACCTCCTGGAGTATAGGCAGTGATATCATTTCGCATCGCCTCTGTTTTCGAGGAATGATTCATGTCCAGCTTCCAAAAAACATGTCCTCCTTCCCAAAGATCTATAGGGTTATTGGGCGTACCACCAAAATCAAGGACCGCATCTAGATTCCACCACCCTGTTGGTGCATTGGCAAAATCATCTGGGAATGTTGCTTGAACAGGTTGAACCTGTCGTCTGATGACACTCGGTAGCGCATCATGGAAGTCACGCATTCTACTGTCAATTATGGAGCCGTTGTAACTTGTCGTTCCCTCCGTCCCCCATTGTCCAGCAGATAAGCTGGCATCATGAATGACCAGATGATTCCCGTCCCCCTTATTCTCAAGATATCGATACTGCGTGCCACGCATAGAGAAAATCTGCCCCGGCTCCATCTCACCAAGGATAGGTAAGCCATTACGTACTTCATCTACTAACTGCTTGGCAAGGTCGCTGTGGTTTTCTGGGGCTTCATCCCAAAGGGCAGAGACGTCGCCATCGGTGTTAGCTACCATGTTGGCTACACCCTTGATGCCATAGTAAATATCTCCACGTAGGCCACTGGTATTAAGATTGGCTTGGTCGAGGAGGAAGGAAGTGGCTTCCTCTGGGAAGAGCAGGTTGGCCCAGTAAGCCCAACCTGTCTGGGGATCCACCACCCAGAAGTTGCCGACACGCTCTTGAACAGGCAGGGCATTCCACTGACTGAGCAACATGACCGGCTGGTCTTGGATGACGGTTTGGCGAGCCGTATGTGTCCCGTCTTCTGTATCGGGCGGTGTTCCTAGGAGCGAGGTGGCTGTGCTGCCGTTGTTCCAGTAACCATCTGTCCCATTCCCGGGATGTGTAACCCCTGTGGCATCTGCGCCGGCATTGGTTCCGTTAGGGCTAGCCGATGTATCCGCCTCTTCTCCCGACTGGGTCCAGTCACGCCCGTCGCCTGCACCGGCTGTCTTGTGATTATCTCGGGCGCGGTTAAAGGTCGGCATGAAGTAGGGAGCATTCAGCTGCCCAGAGCCGTCTGTGGCTGCTCGGGGAGTCCAACCTACGGTCCAGCGGGCACGGGCATTGAAGACGGCGCCCGGTCCGACACGTTGACCAACTGTATTTCCTGAGGCTTCTGGTGTCCAAGGCGTCCATGTGCCCGTGTCTTCTTTGATGGGTTGGACTGCGTTGCCCTCTGCCACCTCTTGTGGGTCGGCTTGGACTAGAGATTCGCCATTGATTTCCATGTATTCGAGGAGTTTTACGCGCACCAAGATAGGAGCATCGCCAAAGTTCTCGGCGAAGACGTCCTTGTTGCCTGAGGCACGGTCAAAGTAGTCGTGCAGGCGTCCCACTTCTTCAAAGTTGACACTGACACTGCGGTCATTGATAGCTCTCTGTGTGAAGGAGAACCAAGCGAAGGTCCCTGAGATGAGCAGCAGAACGGAGAGTATGGCTAAAAGGATTCCTAGTTTTTTCCTGTTTCTGTTTGTTGAGTACATTTTATTTCTTCCTTATGTTTTAATTTTTATGGGTGTGCGAAGCCTTATGACTTGGGGAATCACAACCAATAGTTTTATCTTTGGTGCACGGCAAAAAACGTCCCAGTCATCCGGAACGTTTTGGGGCATGGAGAAAAGAACGGCAATTTACCGCTTGTTTATGTGTGTTGTGTTGTGTTGTGTTGTGTTGTGTTGTGTTGTGTTGTGTTGTCTGATTATAAGTCATTGGGGGTGTTTCTCCAAATACAATGGTATCTCTCATCATATTTTAACATGTTACTTAATATTTATGAAATGTTATCATAATGTTTTGTTACATTGATGTTCTTGGAGAGACGACCATAAAAAAATTAAAAACGCTCAGCCACGTACAAAAATGTCGTGATTGAGCAGTTTTAGTTAAAATCAGATAAGATTTTATTTCTTTTCCAGCCTCTTATACATTTTACCCTATCTTTTGAGCAACTACTTCAATCTCAATAAGTGCACCCATGGGTAAATCCCCAACTTCAAACGCCGTTCTGGAAGGAAAACTTTCTGTAAAGTAGCTTTTATAAACTTGATCGAAGCTCGCAAAATCTTTGATGTTTTTCAAATAAACTGTAGTTTTTACAATGTTTTCTAAGGAAGACTTATTATCCTCTAAAATGTATTTCACATTATCCATCGACTGCTTTGTCTGCTCTTCTATGCTGTCTGGAAAGTCTATTTTGTTTGTTTTACCGTTGATAGGCAGTTGCCCAGAAGTAAAAATTAAATTGCCTACTTCTGTGGCTGGGGAATAGCTTCCGACAGCTTGGGGTAATTTTTCACTTGAAATTCTTTTTAACATACTAGATTATCCTTGTAATTTATGTCTCTTTTTTAACGAAAACGAAACAATGCGAAACAATTCTAGTATACTATACCTCCATAAAAAAGTAAAGGTTTTCATATTTTATGCTTGTCTATTACAGGAAATCATATCATCTTTTAAAAATTTCACTGGAATCTTTCTCCTAAAACAAGGGCTACTCGGATTACTAATCAGGGAAAGGTGACTAAAAAGCCAATAAAACAACTGTTCTATTTTACAAAATTATGATAGAATGAAGTGATACATAAATTATTATGGAGGAAAGTGCTGTGGGATTCAGCAGCACGCATATGAAAATGACCGTTACTATTAATACTCAACATGGTAATGTTGACATTGCAACAGACGTTATCGCTACTGTTGTTGGTGCAAGCACTACTGAAATTTTCGGCGTTGTCGGTATGACAAGCAAAAATGCTGTGAAAGACAACTTCCGTAATATCCTCGGACAAGAAAACTATTCTAAAGGTGTTGTCGTGACGACAGCAGATAATCAAACAACCATTGGTGTTTATGTCGTTGTGAGCTATGGTGTCAAAATTAGCGAAGTTGCCAAAAACATCCAAGAACGTATCCGTTTTAATCTGGAAAATCAACTTGGCATTGCAGCAGCTAAGGTCAATGTATATGTACAAAATGTGAAGGTGGTTGAAGACTAGTGTCAAATATTAACGCAAGTAAATTTCAAGAAATGATTCAGGCGGCAGCGAGTCGCCTTAACGAACAAGCTGAATACGTCAATTCTCTTAACGTCTTTCCTGTCCCAGATGGTGATACGGGAACAAATATGGGGATGACAATCACAAATGGCGCCAAAGATGTTGCTGAAAAGCCAGCCGAAACTGTTGGTCAAGTCTCTCAGATTCTTTCTAAAGGTTTGCTTATGGGCGCTCGGGGCAACTCGGGGGTTATCCTCAGTCAAATTTTCCGTGGCTTTGCACAATATGCAAAGGATTACGATGAACTTGACGGTATCCATTTGGCAAATGCCTTGCAAAGTGGTGTAGAAGTCGCTTACAAGGCTGTTATGAAACCTGTCGAAGGAACTATCTTGACTGTTTCGCGTGGTGCTGCCGAACTCGCAAACCGTAAGACAAATGAAACAGACGATGCCATAGCGGTTATGGAAGCTGCGCTTGAGGGGGCCAAGATTGCTTTGGCTAAAACTCCAGACATGCTTCCTGTCCTTAAAGAAGTTGGCGTTGTTGACTCAGGCGGTCAAGGTTTAGTCTACATCTATGAAGGTTTCTTGATGGCCCTCAATGGGGAATTCGTTCCTGAAAATCCTGAGCAAGGTTTGGGTGCTATGGAGCGCATGATTAACCTTGAACATGAGGCTGAAACCAGTGTGGCTGGTGCCTCTACAAGCGATATCAAATACGGCTACTGTACAGAAATTATGGTAGAGCTTGGCCAAGGACCGACAGTGCGCGAAAGTTATGATCACGATAATTTCCAAGCCTACTTGGCAGGTATCGGTAATTCACTCTTAGTGGTTGACGATGACGAAATCGTAAAAGTCCATGTGCATACTGAAGATCCCGGTTTAGTGATGCAAGAAGGACTCAAATACGGACGCCTCGTCAAAGTTAAAGTAGATAATATGCGCCTGCAAAACGAGGGCGTTGCTGAGAAGGAAAAAGCAAACAACATCAGTACCTCAACGTCTAAATCCGACTGGGGCTTGATTGCTATTGCTGCTGGAGAGGGTCTCGCAGATATTTTCCGTGAAATGGGAGTCCAACACGTCGTTTCTGGTGGACAAACAATGAACCCTTCAACAGAAGATATCCTCAAAGCTATTGAGGCTGTGAATGCCGAAAAAGTAATTATTTTACCTAATAACAAAAATATTTTCATGGCTGCTAAATCTGCTGCCGAGGTTGCAGATATCCCTGTTGAGGTTATCGAAACCGCCACTATTCCACAAGGTTTCACCGCTCTACTTAGCTTTGACCCCACAAAATCTATCGAAGATAACAAAACAAACATGACCGCTGCTCTAGCAGATGTGCAATCTGGTTCAGTGACACAAGCCATCCGTGATACAAATATTGATGGTATCGAAATCCACAAAAAAGATACTCTCGGTATGGTCAATAATAAAATCGTTGCTTCAACCAAGAAGATGAACGATGCCATCTTTGCTTCTTTCGAAAAAATGATTGATGAAGACAGTGAAATCGCAGCAATCTATATCGGAGAAGACGGTAAAAAATCAAACGCCGAACGTATCGCCAAAGAACTAGAAAAACGGTATCCTGAACTCGAAGTAGAGATTCATGAAGGAAAACAACCTGTTTACCCTTATATCTTCTCTGTAGAGTAAATCCAATAAAAAAACTTGCCTTTAATTATGATAAACAGTGCCTGCTAAAATGGATACGGTAAAAATACCATAACTACCATTTAGATAGGCTTTCCGTTTTAAGGCAAGTTTTTTTATTTGTTTTCACGTGAAACACCGACATCCTCGGTCAAGAAAGTATCACAAACTTTCCACAGCGGAACTCTATACACAATTTCCTCGAAATTACAAGTGATTCGTGTTATACTTAGTGTAATGTCAAATGTATTTTACATTTCGCTGAAGGAGCCCGCATGAAAACACTGAATACAGCCCGAATTGGTCAAATATATTACATCGATAAAATTTTAAAATCCGCACATGCTGGAAAATTACGGGAACTTGGTTTTTCATCAGATAAAGAAATCGTCCTACTTTCTCTTGATGGAGAAAATGCTCTTTTAAAAATCGGTGACACGCGCCTAGCCTTAAGTAACTTCTACTTGCAAGATATTGTGATTAAAAATGAACAATCCGAAGAGAACTTATCTTCTCTTTCATCCTTGACTACTGGGCAGACCGGAGTCGTTCGCTTTATTGACTGTCAAGGAGAAATGAAACGCCGCTTAATGGATATGGGCATTACACGCGGTACGCACATTACCGTTCATAAGCTTGCCCCTCTAGGCGATCCTATGGAACTTCATCTCCGAGGTTATGCTCTCTCTTTACGAAAAATTGATGCCGAAAAGATAAAAATAGTAATCCCCAATCAAGAGGAAATATAGATGACCAAAATTGCCTTAATCGGAAATCCCAATAGTGGAAAAACCAGTATTTTCAACATATTGACCGGAAGCAATCAACAAGTCGGAAACTGGCCTGGTGTCACAGTAGAATGTAAAACTGGGCGTTATAAAAAAGACAAAACCATTGCTATTCAAGATCTTCCTGGAACTTATTCACTCTCACCTTATACCTTGGAAGAGCAGGTTACACGGAACTATCTTAGAGAACCCCCACCAGATATTCTCCTTAATATTATAGATGCTACTAATTTGGAGCGTTCTCTCTACCTTACATTACAGCTTATGGAGTTTAACATTCCTATAGTTATTGCTCTAAACATGAGTGATTTACTGGAATATCAAGGAAAGAAGATAGACAAAGAAAAACTCTCTTATATGTTGGGGGTACCTGTTGTACCCACAAGTGCTCTAAAAAATCGTGGCTTGGATGAGGTTATACGGATTGCTTGCCAGCCCTTGGAGATTCACTCCTTGGACTACGATCATCGTCTTGAAAGTGCCTTATCAGAGATTGGACAAATTTGCCCTCATGCAGAGAATCGTTTTGAACAAATCAAACTCTTTGAAGGGGATACCTTAGCTTTAGAAAGTCTTAGTGATACTCAAAGAAAAGAATTAAATGATATTGTTGCAATAACCGAGAAAATAATGGGAGATGATCATGAATCTATCATCGTCAATGAACGTTATGATTTAATCGGACAAATTGTAGGCCTTGTCGTTACAAGTAATAGTAACGGGCGCCTTAACCTAACGGATAGGATAGACAGTATCGTCACCAATAAATGGTTGGGGCTCCCTATTTTTATCTTTGTCATGTGGTTGGTCTACTTCTTGGCTATTCAAGTTATTGGTACACCTGCCAGTGATTGGTTAAATGATAATTTTTTTGGCAGTTTTCTGCCCAACACGCTTCGTCAAATGATGGACTATTGGGCTATTGTTCCTTGGGTACAGTCACTTCTCCTCGACGGTGTCCTTGCCGGAATTGGAGCTATTTTAGGTTTTGTCCCCCAAATTTTTATTCTCTTTCTTTTATTGGGCTTTCTTGAAGATTCAGGATATATGGCACGTGTGGCTTTTGTCATGGACCGCATCTTTAGACGGTTTGGTTTATCTGGAAAATCCTTCATCCCAATGTTAATTTCTTCTGGATGTGGCGTTCCTGGAATCATGGCCACGCGCACAATTGAACAGGAGCGTGATCGAAAAATCACGATTATGGTCACAACCTTTATGCCTTGTTCGGCAAAATTGCCGATTATTGCTTTGGTTTCTGGCGCATTTTTTCACTCCACCAGTTGGGTAGCTCCTAGTGCCTACTTTTTAGGCATGGCGATGATTATTCTTTCAGGAATCATATTAAAAAAGACCAAAATGTTTGCTGGTGATACCTCTGCCTTCATTATGGAACTCCCTACTTATCATCTGCCTCATTTTCCTACAGTCTTAAAGTATGCTTTTGACCGTGGTCTCAGCTTTATTAAACGTGCTGGAACTATTATATTTGCCCTTAATGTCTGTCTTTGGTTCTTGTCCAATTATAGTTTTACCTTGGCGCAAGTTGAACCGGGGGAATCAATATTGGCCACATTAGGAGGTTACTTGAGTATTATCTTTGCTCCTCTGGGCTTCGGAGAGTGGAAAGCAACTGTCGCAACCTTGACCGGCCTTATCGCAAAGGAAACCATCGTTGGGACGATGAGTCAATTGTATGCGCAGGGTGCAGATGCAGAAAATAATGGCAGAGCCATTTGGACAGCTTTACAAAGCAGTTATACCTCTCTTGCAGCTTACTCTTTACTTGTCTTTAATCTTTTATGTGCACCATGTATCGCTGCTATATCTGCTATTTATAAGGAAATGGGTGACGTAAAATGGACTTTACGCGCTGTTGGCTTTCAAACGGCTATTGCATATAGTATGAGTTTCATTATTTATCAGATCGGTTTTTCCGTCCTTGAAAAAACCTTTAATATCAGCACTTTATCTGCGCTACTTCTCATGATTTTTGGAAGTTATCTCATTTTCCGTAAACCAAAAATTACACTAAATAAGGAGGAACATTCTCTTGAACTTAGCTAGTAGTATTCTTTTAGTTATTATTTTAACCGCCACCTTCTTTTCTATTCGCAAAACAGTCCGTGGTAAAGGAGCGTGCGATGATTGTGCCACAACAACCTGTCCCGTCAAAGGTGTTTCTGCACTGGAAACATCAGCGAAAACAGAGTGCTGTGACTAGCAAAAAAGCCTTCTTAACTGAAAGGCTTTTTTAGGGTTCTGTGACACATCTTGTGGGATTTATTATGGAACTTTTTTTGCTTCATTAGTTTAAATAGCTAAAGATACAAGCATCAAGATTGTCTGGGTAAAAGAGAAGATGAGCAGGATTTTCACTGAAATAATGAATGTTTCTTTTTTTACCTGCCTTTGTAAGTAAGGTCTGGCCTGTTTTACGATAAAAGGTAAAAGCAAGAAGAGCATCAGCATAAGCGGGGAAATCAATCTTAGAACAACAGCAGCAACAATAGAAATATAAGCTACAACGATACTCATCGTCCACCAGCGCAACGCATTCTTTCTGCCAATATAATACACAATGGTGTAACGATGATTGGCTTCGTCTTCTTCCAAATCGCAGGTATTATTGGCCAACATCAGGTTTGAAATCAGCAATGTACTTGGCAAGGCAACGAGAAAAGTTGACCCCAAACTTTCAAAGTCCCAGATAAAAACCGCACTCGTATTAATATATACACAAATCAGAAAAATCAAATAGCCCATTGTTAAACCGCTCGCCAACTCGCCCACCGGTAAACTTGATAGTGGTTTCGGACCTGCAGAGTAAAAAATCCCTACAAAATAGCAAAAGAGTCCGAGCCAAAAGACAGGCCAACCCACCAGCCAAGCTACGATTAACCCTAATAACAAGGAGAGAGAAAAGAAGGACATGAGCAATGTACGTATTGTCTTAAGAGACAGATTTTCTCGCCCAATAATATTGGTATTTTTCTTATAATCTTCCGTGTCCACAGCCTTATGATAGTCATTATAATTGTCCCATATGTCTACAAAACAGTTGAAACAGAACATAGCGATAAAGTAGAGGAACAAAGGGAAGAAGTTGGCCGTCTGGTAATGATAGAGTGAGTAAGCCAATCCCAATAAAAAAGGAAAAACGCTGGCTGCTTTAGCTTTCAACTCAATGAGTTCAGCAAATGTTTTAAAATTCATTTTTAATAATTTCTTTGTAATAAAGTTTGAGTAACTTCCTTTAAAATCTCACGATTACGAGATTGGGGAAGTTTTTCAATTTCTAAAAGCGCTTGGTTCGTGAGATGTTTGGCTAAAAATAAACTTCCTGTAATGCCACCCAGATCCGCTACCAACTGCGAAAACTGGATACATTCCTCACGGCTGAGACCGTCTGAGGCTACCAGATAGGGTAAAACTTGTTCAGGTGCTTCCTCTTTTGCTAAAAGCAGAGGCAATGTGTAGATTCCCTGTCTAAAGTCCGTCAGTATAGGCTTATCAGCCTCCTCTAAACCTACAGTAAAGTTCAAAACATCATCATATATTTGGAAGGCCAAACCGATAGCCAAACCGATTTTTCGAGCTGACCGTTGCATCTGCTTATCTCCGCCTGAAAAATATGCCCCTTCCAAACAAGCCAGACTCAACAATTCTGCCGTTTTACCGCTTATTGCCTTAAGATAGTGTCGGATGCTGTTATCTGCATTAAACGCTGACTGCATTTGAGTCAGTTCACCTTGCAGTATTTTTTTCATTGACTTTGCATTTCTAGGTAAAAATGGCGTGTCTGCCATCGTCTCGCAAAGTAGTTCAAAATACACTGTATAGATAAAATCACCTGTATACACAGCAACATCTTTACCAAACTGAGCCTCCACACTTGGTAAACCTCGGCGTAAAGGCGAATCATCGATGATATCATCATGAATCAAGGTCGCTGAGTGCAGCAACTCCAAGCTAGCCGCTATTTTAAGCAAGCGCTCTTCGTCTTGGTTGCCCTCTTTTAATAAGCCAGAAAATAGAAAAAAAAGCGCTGGACGAACCATTTTACCTCCGCGTGTCGTAAACTTTTGCAATGCATCACGTATGTCTGCATTATTTACTGACAAACGTTCCGCCATCAAAGTCTGTACTGCGATAAGTTTTCCTCTAATTTCAGGATAGTCCTGCCAAAAATCTAGCACTTTTTCCTTCGCTCCCTAATATATCTATCATTTTTATGTCTCTATTATTCTAGCAAATTTCACCTTAGATTTCGATATAAACGACTCCAGTTTTTCTTACAAATGCTTAACGAATCTCAATAATGTTTTGCTGTGGCAAGCGATAACTTGCTTCACCTTTAGACTCTGATGTTCCAAGGACAACCAGCAGTTCTGGACGATAACGTTTATCAACTTCAAGAATTTCGTTCACACGCTCTGTACGATCAAAACCAAGAATGACATTTCCTTCATACCCTCTATTTTTGATGGCATACATGAGATTCATTGTCACAAAGCCTATATTCAAGGATAGGTAGCTTGCCTCCATCAGCTCATCCATGCTTTCAAACATTTGTGGATAACGACTATTAAAACGTTGCAATTGCTCGCTGTCCAGTTCTCCAGCTCCTATGCGAGCAATTTCGCTTGAGCGTTCTGAAAGATTTGTATCACTAAAGATAGCGATAACAGCTCCCGCTTCTTTAACCTGTTGTCCGTTCTTTCCCTTAACTTCTGATAAAAGCGCTTGACGCTTCTGCTCACTTTCTATAATCACAAAATGCCAAGGCTGAATATTATGTGCAGAAGGCGCTAAGCTCGCAGCAGAGATAATCTGTTTCACATCTACTGTCGGTATCTTTTTACCGTCAAATGTTTTTACAGCGTGGCGTTCTTTATTAATTTTTACAAAATCCATGGAAATCCTCCTTTCATTATTGTACCAAATTTGGAAATTTTTGGTATAGAAAAAGAGGCTCAAAGCCTCTTATTATCTTATTTGTCATATTCTCGCAAAAATTGAGATAAAGCAGCTAAGCCCTCGCGTAAGGTCGCTTCGTTTGTACAATACCCTAATCTTGCATAGCCCGGTAAGTCAAACCTATTTCCCGGAACTAAAAGAACTCCCTTGCTTTTTAGTAATTCTATGCAAAATTCTTCCGTTTTTTCTGGATCCAATTCTTCAAATTTTACAAAGCTTGTCGAAACAGACTTTGGATATATCATTGAAACCAAGGGTTCATTTTCAACCCACTCACGCAAGATTTCGAGGTTCTTATTTACAATTGCTTTATTACGTGCAAGAACTTTGTCCCGATGCTTTAAAACCAAAGTTCCCAAGGCATCATCAAAAACGCCACAGCAAATCATTGTATAATCCCTATATTTCCGAAACACATCGGTCAGTTTTTCGTCCTGAGTTGCTACCCAGCCCAGGCGCACACCTGGAACAGAGTAAGTTTTAGACAAAGAATTGGTGGAAATCCCTTTCTCATACAAGTCAGCAATGGGTACATAGTCCTCTGAGTCATCTAATGGTAAATAAACTTCATCAACTAATACATAAGCACCAACCGTCTTAGCCAAGTCTACTACTTCTTGCAAAAATGCACGGTTTAATGTCGTTCCTGTGGGGTTGTTGGCATTATTCAGACAAATCATCTTGGTGTTTGGTCGCATCATCTGGCGTAACTCTTCTAGACGAGGGTACCAATTTTCACGCTCATAGATCTGCCAGAAATCAACTTCTGCTCCCAAAGACCGAGGAATATCATAGAGCTGCTGATAGCTTGGGTATTCTGCAATAACATGATCCCCCGGCTCAATCAGGCTATACAGTACGAGATGATTTGCACCAGTTGCTCCATTTGTTGCTAAGATATTTTCTGCAGGAACATCAGTATAAAGTTTAGCCACTTCTTTTTTAAATTCAGGAGACCCCTCAATCCAGCCATAATTGAATTTCTCCTGCATAAGAGCCGACATAAAGCCTTGCCCCTTATCCGCTTCTAAATCTAATATCTCTTGCAGGGTCATAGATGAAATCGTTGACTGTGCAATATCATATACTGCTGACTTTTCCCACACATTAAGCCATTCTTCAACTCCAAAACCATTTATTTTCATAAGCTACTCCTCCATATCTCAAAAATCAATTATAGCATAAGTATATCCTTGTGACTCCAGTATTTTAAAGCAATCTTCCATAGGAAAGAATATTGTCTTTGTATTGTCATTTGGATGAAAAGTCATAATGTCATGCTCCTCAAGCATTTCTCGATCAAAGTAAACGTGCATATTATCCATTTTATTATCAACCAAACCATAAATAGAAACAATCCCTGGTTGGAGCCCCCAACATGCTTTCTAAGCGTTCTTCTGATGCAAAATGCAGGCGATTTACTCCAAGTACCCCCCCAAGCTTGTTCATCTCCACTCGCTTACTGTCATCCATAATAACCATATAGAATTGCGTGGACTTTTTATTGGCCAAAACTAAAGTTTTCGACCTACACCCTTCATGTCCTTCGATATATTTATCTGATTCTTCTGTAGAATAACTTGCTGGATGTTCCACTATTTGATATGGAATTTTTAGTTTGGCCATCAGCTCTTCTACTTCTCTAAAATTTCTCATTGGCTCCTCCAAATCATAGGAAAAAGGCCACGTAAACGCAGCCTTTCACATTTTAATCCGCAACAATTGTTGTCCCTGAACCATTTGCCAAGAAATCTTCAAGATTTTCAAGTGAGGTAATCGTTGCAGCACGTCCTGTACGTTCTACAAAAGCCATGGCTGCTTCAACTTTTGGCTTCATAGAACCTGCAGCGAATTGTCCTTCTTCCAAGTAGGCTCCAATCTCAGACAAGGTAACCTTTTCCAATTTCTTTTGATCAGGTTTGTTGTAATTGACGAAAACATTGTCAACACCTGTCAAGATAACCAGTTCATCACCGTCAACGAGTTCTGCAAGTTTAGCGGCTGAGAAGTCTTTGTCGATAACAGCTTCCACACCTGTGTATGTCCCATCTTCATTGGCAACTACAGGAATACCACCGCCGCCTGATACTGTTGTCAAAACTGCAGCATCTAATAGAGGCTTAATTGCTTCTGCTTCGACGATACGCTCAGGTTTTGGACTTGCTACAACACGGCGATAGCCACGGCCCGAATCTTCAACAAATTTCCAATCTGGATATTGTTCCTGCATCTTATTCATCTGCACTTCATCATAAAACGGTCCAATAGGTTTTGTTGGGTTTTCAAAGGCTGGATCATTGCCATCAACAACAACGCGGGTTACAACTGAGGCAACTGGGATATGTCCTAAACCTTCCTTAAGTAGAGCCTTAGTGAAAGCCTGACTCATCCAGTAACCGATTTGTCCTTGAGTCATAGCAACTGCTGTGTCTAAAGGCATAGCTGGATTTTTTTCACTGTCTGATCCTAATTGTTGCAAGAGCAAATTTCCAACCTGTGGTCCGTTCCCATGAGTGACAATGATTTCTACATCGTTGTTTTTGATAAGTGGAATCAATTGACTTGCTGTAACTTCCAAGGCTTCTTGTTGTGCTTTTGCTGTCGGATCATTTGTCAAAATAGCATTACCACCAAGAGCAACTACAATACGTCTAACCATAAATTATTTTCTCCTATTTCTTATTATTTAAGCGCTTACTTTGCGCATCAAAGAATAAAATTTCTGATTAATCAAAAATTTCATCTTTTTTATTCTTAAATACCGAGCAACTCTCTTAAACCAAATTGATTGGCAAGAAGTCCATAAAGAGCTAGTAAAGCTGCAAGTGTGAACACAATGATGGCAAACCATTCTCTTGAAGAAATACTTCTGTTATTTTCTCGTTTCGCGCGAATATAGAGAACAAAGCCAACAACGTAAAGGATAGCGGACATCCATACAAATTCCCAACCGCTCAGATAAAGGGCAACAATCTGGAAGGCCATAGCGAAGAAACCTATTAAGATATTTCTCGGTGATTTTTCCACTAAACCAACTTTAAACATGTAGGCACCTACCAAAGCGTAGCAGACCATGATTACAGCCGTACAAAGATATACAAATACATTATAGGCATCTGAGGCAAAGTAGGTAATGATAATAAAGAGTTGTACAAAACCTTGAGTCAACAATAATGAATTGACAGGTGCACCAGCCTTATTTTCTTTCCCAAACCATGCAGGTAAAAGTTTTTGTGAAGCCAGTTGAGAAGTCGCCTCCACCGGAAGCATTGTCCAAGACAACCAAGCACCGAGAAGTGAGATAATCAAGCCAATAGCCATCAAATTCCCGCCCCAAGGGCCAACCATTTCACGTAGGATTCCAACCATACCTGGTTGTGGTATGCTTGCCAATGTTGCTTGATCCAAATAACCGTATGGCAAGAGTGAGAGCAAGATATAGATAACTAACAGGGTAAGTAAACCAATAATGGAGGCTTTACCTGCATCTGATTTTTTCTTGGCACGGTCACCCATCATCGCAGCGCCTTCAATACCAACGAAGACCCAAATCATGACCATCAGAGAATTTTGAATTTGTTCTACTAAGCCTGATGCTGTCATATTTGTAAAGGCCGCTGAACCATCTGCATTAATCGCTACATTTTGCCAAAAATGCTCTGTGAAAATTCCCGCTTTGAACATGACAATAGCAACAACTGCAAAAATTACGATTGGGATTAATTTTGCGATGAGAACGATAGCATTAATAACTGCTGCTCCTTCGACACCACGAATAACAAGTGCTGTTAAAGCCCATGAGACAACAGAAACAACAATTACTGATAAAACAGTTAAAGAACCGTCATCGTTGGCAAAGACCCCAGGAAAGAAATAATTGACCGAGGTCATCATCAATACAGCAAAGGCAACGTTACCTGCCCAAGCAGACAACCAGTACCCCCATCCTGATAAGAAACCAGCAAAATCACCAAATCCTGCGCGAGCATAGTCTGAAACACCTGAAAGTTCAGGCTTATTTACTACAAGATAGTTCAAGCTCAAAACGAGCATTAAAATACCAAAACCGATAAAGAGCCACGAAATAACAACACCACCTGGTGTAGCGCCACGAGCTAAATCATTTGAGAGGTTGAATACCCCACCACCGATTGCTCCTGAAACAATAATGGCTACGAGGGCCATGAGCCCAATTCCTTTTTTATTTTCTACTTCCATATTACTACCTATTTTTTCATAAAGTCATATGCTTTAAAAAAGTCTTCAACACGATGATAATATATTTGGGATCTGACCTTTTCAAAACAAGAGTTATAGAGGGAGCTTAAAATATTTTTTCCAGATTTGTGCAAACTTCCCACTGGCATCAGCGAAAGTGGAAAGTCTGTCAAATCCGGAAAAAATCAAATTCAACACCAATTATTTGATACTTGGCACATCTGGAATGAAGAGATTACCCAAAGTTGCTGCCATAATTGCTTTAATTGAATGCATACGGTTTTCAGCTTCCTCAAATTGACGGGCGTATTTAGAGCGGAACACTTCGTCAGTGACTTCCATTTCAGTCAAGCCATATTCTTCTTTGATTTCTTTACCATATTCAGTTTCAGTATCGTGGAAAGCTGGCAAGCAGTGCATGAAGATGAGTTCTTCATCTGGAGTTCCAGTCAATTTCATCATATCCATTGTGACACGGTATGGAGTGAGGAGCTCAACACGTTCTTCCCAGTTTGACTCACCCATAGATACCCATACGTCAGAGTAGATAATGTTTGCACCTTTAACCCCTGCTTCGATATCTGCAGTTGTTTCTGGTTTTGCACCTGATTCAGCTGCAAATTTGCGCGCGATTTCCATAACTTCTTCTGATGGTTGGAGTGATTCAGGCGCCACGATAGTTACGCTAACGCCAAGCATTGCACCTGTTACGATTAGAGAGTTGGCCATGTTGTTGCGTCCATCACCAACATAAGCAAGTTTAAGACCTTTAAGGTAGCCAAATTCTTCCTTGATTGTCATATAGTCGGCAATCATTTGAGTTGGATGCCAATCATCAGTCAAACCATTCCATACAGGAACACCTGAGTATTTTGCCAAGTCTTCCACTTCT
Source organism: Lactococcus garvieae (assembly GCF_016758115.1). GTDB lineage: Bacteria > Bacillota > Bacilli > Lactobacillales > Streptococcaceae > Lactococcus > Lactococcus muris. The sequence goes on along the minus strand of NZ_WIVG01000002.1, from coordinate 19,968 downwards.
TTTTGTGAGAAACCACGACGTTCAATCGCATCAAACATTGACCCCAGAACACGTGCTGTGTCTTCAGTAGATTCTTTAATACCAAGTTGGATATCGTCCTTACCGAGATATTCAGGGTGCGCACCAAGGTCAATCGCCGCAGTGGTGAAAGCTGCACGTGTACGTGTAGAAGTTTTGGCAAAAAGCAAGGCGATATTTTTTCCTTCTAGGTAGTGGTGCGGAATGTTATTTTTCTTCAAAGCTTTCAAATGGATAGCGAAATCAATAAGGTATTGAATTTCTGCAGGTGTAAAGTCTTTTTCTGCTAAAAATGAACGTCCTTGGAAAACTGAATTGATTTTTGGTGTTTGCATTTATTTTTCTCCTCAATTTAAATATTTTTTTGTTTTTTGAAAATGAGATTATAATGGCATCTGCTTGGAGTTTTGAGTTCGAGAACTGTCAAGCTTATTGACAATGTCTGTAAACCAAGCAGTTTTAAGTGAACTGTTTTAGATATCTTCACGCCATAGCGGTTGAGACATACAACGCGCTCCGCCACGTCCACGTGCTAACTCACTTGAAAGAATTTCATGAACTTTGACACCATGTTCTTTGAGCAATTCGATAGTGACATAGTTACGGTCATAAGTGACAATTTCACCCGGAGCGATTGCCAATGTATTTGAACCGTCATTCCATTGTTCACGTGGTGCAACAATAGGGTCACCATTGCCGCATTCAATCAAGTCAAGTTCTGACAAGTCTAATACTTTCTTAAGTGCAGCTTTGAGATCTGTTAAGTGTTCAATTTCAACCTCACCATCCTTACCTGGACGCAAGATGAAGGCATTGATATTTCCAGAGCCGTCAAAGATTCCCGGGAATACTGTAAACTGATCGTGATTAATCATTGTAAATACAGTGTCCAAGTGCATCATTGCGTGGTTATGTGGAATTTCAACTGCAAGTACAGTGTCAAAGGTTGACAATGGGTTTGCGAAAAGCTCTTTAGCCAATGCTTGAATCGTCTTAGATGAAGTACGCTCAGAAACACCGATTGCCACAGTATGTTTGTTAAGAACTAGTTCGTCCCCACCTTCGATACGTGTTGTATGGTTGCGGTCACGCCAGATTGGAGTATCTTTAAAGCGTGGGTGATGTGCCATAACGTACTCTGTAATCAAAGATTCAGGTTGACGTGCTGGGAAAGTCATTTTATTGATAGTCATCCCTACACCCATAGATGCTTGCGGGTCACGTGTAAAGTAGGCGTTTGGCAATGGATTGAGGTAAAAATGATTTTCAGCATCAGAACCAGCCATGTCACTAAGTACTGTACGTTGAAGGTCCAATTCGTTTTTACGAACACCTGCATAGATTTTATCAACCATTGCTTTTGTATCCATACTTGTCAAATACTCTGTCAAGCCATCAAGTGTACGCCCTGGACGATAGCCAGCCTCGTGCAAGAGACGTGCCAAGAAGTCTTTTTTAACACTTTCCGTTTGGAAAACATCTGCAGCAAGGTCTTCGATATAGACTGTTTCTGCACCGTTATCACGCAATGTTTGTGCAAAGAAATCGTGTTCCTTCTGTGCAATCTTTAGGTAAGGGATATCATCAAACAAAAGCTGATGCATTGTGTCTGGTGTGATGTTTTCTACTTCAGCACCTGGACGATGAAGGAGAACTGATTTAAGTTTCCCGATTTCTGAGTTGACATTGATTGCTTTTTCCATGAGATAAGCATCCTTTCTTAAGTAAATCTATTATAAATTAAAAATTGTAAAAGCGCTTCCAACACCTTTATTATAGTTTAATCTTTTTTTAAATGCAAATCAACGTTCATTATAATAATGCGCTTTCATTTTATAATTAATAATAAATATACAAAAAGAAACCAGCAATAGCACGGTTAAGGGCAGCAAGCGGTTCCTTTTTATTTTTATTTAATTTTCTTCTTTTTTTCTAATCTGTTTACTTCTGAGTTGTCCACAGGCAGCATCAATGTCTGTACCATGCTCTTGACGCACTACACAGTTGATTCCATTTTTCTTAAGAACATCATAAAATTTCGCCGTATCACCCTGTGTTGAGCGTTCATATCTGATGTGCTCTGCAACTGGATTATAAGGAATCAAGTTGACATAAGCAAGTTTCTTTCTTGGTTTTAGCAAATCAGCCAATTCTTGAGCAATCTCTGGCGTGTCATTTTCTCCTGAAAGCATGATGTACTCATAAGTTACACGACGATTGGTCGTCTCAGTATAGTAATCAATAGCTTCAAAAAGTTTCTCCAAGGGAGCATTACGTGTAATACGCATAAAGCTTGTACGCAGTGCATTATTTGGTGCATGTAAAGAAATAGCCAAGTTCACTTGTAAATTTTCATTAGCAAATTCTTTGATCTTAGCAGGCATGAAACCACAAGTTGACACTGTGATATGGCGGGCTCCGATAGCCAAACCATTGTCATCATTGATTATGCGTAAAAAGTTCATCAAGTTTACATAGTTGTCAAAAGGTTCACCAATTCCCATAACAACAACATGGGATACACGTTCATCTTGACCTTTTTCGTCAAAATATTTTTGAACCAGCATAATTTGCGCAACAATCTCCCCAGCTGTGACATCACGCTCTTTTTTCAGAATACCAGAGGCGCAAAAAGTACAGCCCATATTGCAGCCAACTTGTGTAGTCACACATACAGATAAACCATAAGATTGGCGCATCAAGACAGTTTCAATCATCATTTTGTCTGGTAACATGAAAAGGTATTTAACCGTCCCATCTTCTGACTCTTGGACGACCACTTGTTCCAAAGGATTCATGATAAAGTGCGCCTTTAGCTTCGCAATAAAATCCTTCGATAAGTTTGTCATTTCCTCAAAAGTTTGAACACGTTTTCTATAAAGCCAATCCCATACTTGTGTAGCCCGAAATTTTTTTTCACCATTTTCGATTGCCCAGTCAATCAGCTGATCACGTGTTAAGCCATAAATTGTTTGTTTTTCCATTATATCTCCGATATTTTTAGCAAATCAGTCCTTAATCCATTTTTTATGTATATTATTCAATAGTTTTTTAGACACTTTTTGATATTTGTCTATTTTATTGTTTTTGAGCGTTCGCGCATTATAAAATTAGATTTAGAATGAGAAACTTTGTCATTTTTCTCATTTTCATTCATTTTACTGTTGATTTTCGTTGATTTATCGCGAATTTCAAAATATTTTTTCTCATTTTTCTTCTGTTTTTTCTGACTGTTTCGATCTTTACTTCGATTATTCCGCTGACGAAGCCTATCAAATTTTGGATGACGCGGTTTATCTTCAAACACACGTTCAGATGTGTATGCTTCATCTTGTGAACGTACACGTCGCAAAACAAAATAGGCGCAACCATAATTACAGTATTCATTAATATAGTCTTCTAATCGATCTATTTTATTTTCAGACTGCATTTTTTTTCTACTGGTTGAAAAGAAACCTTTTAATCGCAGCTGTTCGAAGCCCCAGTCACCAACAATATAATCATATTTATCGAAAATATCACTGAAACGCTGTTCTAACTTTTCAGCATCAAACCCCTCACGGTAATTGTAGACCAAATGAAAAGTCTTCCCGCCTACTTTTACAATATCACCATTGGAAATCACATGCTCACCGGGAAAACGATTATAATTTAATTTTGATTCATCAACTTCTTTTGGCACGCTATCTTCCTTTCTGTTTTTTTTATTCTCTCGTTTTATTTATTTAAACATAGAAAAAACAACTCTACTTGACTTCCCCTTACGGATATCCTAGCGAAAGTACCTTCAATACTTCTCTTTGTCTTTCTTTTTATCCTGCCTCTGACTCACTGTCTCCAATCAGAAGTTAAACTATTATCACCAGCTAACTCTTATATTTTTTAAGCCTTTAGCAAAAGGAACTTGCTTATACTTGAGCAAGGCATCAAGATTTGGCACAGACGGATAACTTTTTGATTTTTCCGCAAAAAAACGCTCGATGGCTGAAAACTTTTCCAGTTACGAGTGTAAGTCTTTCAAGCAAATATTGCATAACAAATCCATTTTACCATTATAACACAAAAACTCTATCTCCAATCGATAGCTTTTGAGCCTCTTCATTAGTGACCTGTGGAGCCAAAACCGCCTGTACGTGTGGTCTTAAGTGTTTCCTCATCGCCATCAGCAACTAAGAAAGGCATAAAGACCGCTTGAACAATTCTTTCTCCCTTTTCCAAAACAACTTCTGACTCAGTGATGTTCTTCATCTGAGCAAATATCTCGCCTTCATTACTTGGATTATTATAATAATCACCGTCAATAACACCAACTGAATTAATCAGAATCAAACCTTTTTTGCGTGGATTTGATGAACGATCGTAAAGATAGAGCACCTCTCCAGCTTGCATATAGGCTTTAAGTCCTGTTGGTACTAACTTGATTTCCCCCGGCTGTATAACAAGCTTTTCGGCCACAGACAGGTCATAACCTGCAGCTTGTTTCGTTGCGCGTACTGGCAATTCAAGTCCAGCATTTTCATATTTACTTACAATTTCAAATCCACGTGTTTTCATAGCTCTTCCTCATTACTTTTTTCAATTTTGGGGGACTTATTTTATGAATGGTAAAATAAGAAATACCATAAAAAGAATCACAACTGTTACCCCCGATAAAATGCGATTCTGCATCGGTACAGAATTTTTAAAATACTTAGGTGGAAATACAGGCGCCAAAAGCAGGCCTCCTACCGCACCACCGAGATGGGACCAAATGTTTACTGTACTTAAATTAAACAAATTGAAAAAGAGATTGATGGCAATTAGAACAGTGAAAGTCTTTCCAATCTGTTTGAGCAAAGGATGTCCAGTAAAAAAGCCAATTCCTGCAATCGCTGCAAAAAGACCAAGGATAGAGGTTGAAGCGCCCGCAGATAAGGAGTTTGGTGAAAAAATAAAGGTTGCCGCATTCCCAAAAATTCCTGAAAGAATATATATCAAACTGAAATTAAGGCTACCAAATACAGCTTCAACCTGACGTCCAATAAAAAAGAGTGTCAGAGTATTCATCAGAAAGTGCGTCCATCCGATATGGACAAAGATTGGTGTAACCAGTCGCCATAATTGAGTCGGATCAACCAAAATGGCTGGTGGAAATAATGCACCGGTATTAAAAAGATTAATTGCCGAGGTTGCAGCTAAACCATAGCGTAAGAATTGGTAAAGCCAAACCATCGTTGTTAAAAGTGATAAAACATAAGTTGCTTTATGCTTCATAAAGTCTTTTTTTATCATGTCAATGTTCATAAGTAAATGTGTCTCCTATGCGTATATCATGAGTTTCTGAGTTAAAGTCTTTTTGCTGGAAATCATAATATAGACTTGCAGTCTGACCAGAAAAATGCGCCAGATAACGGTCATAATATCCTGCCCCAAAACCAATACGATATCCCTCTTTATTCCAAGCCAAACCTGGGACTAAAATCAAATCAGGAACAATTTCTTGGTTCGACTTAGGTTCTAGTATACCAAATTTTGTGCGTTCTAAGTCATTTTTATTGTATTTTACGAACATCATGTGACGATTGGGCAAAGTCTTGGGTATAACTATTTGTTTATCCTTTTGTTCAAAAAGAGTTTTCAAATCAAATTCAAATTCCTGCGGCATGTAGAGCGCAACGACTTTTGCTGTTCTCCATTGTTCAGAAGCAAGAAATTTTTCAATAATTTTCCGACTTTGGTAGCTTTTATCAGCAAGATCAAAACTTTTCAGTAAATTTATCATCTCTTGGCGAATTAGCGCTTTCTTTTCCATACTTTATATGGTATCATAAAGCTGTAAGTTTTTTTCAAGTTAACGTTTGTGCTTTTTTGTTACACGCTTTCCGACGATAAGATTTACCAAACTAAAGAAAGGATGTATTCAAATGGCACAAGGAACTGTAAAATGGTTTAACGCTACTAAAGGTTTTGGCTTCATTACAACTGAAGAAGGCAACGATGTGTTTGTACACTTCTCAGCTATTCAAACTGATGGCTTCAAAACACTTGATGAAGGTCAAAAAGTGAACTTTGATCTTGAAGAAGGCCCACGCGGACCTCAAGCAATCAACGTTACTAAATAATTCTAATTCTTGGCACCCTTGAGGTGCTTTTCTTTTATTCTAAATTAAGATATTCTAAAAGAGACAGATAAATTATTGTTTAATACATATAAAAAGTTTACAATGTATAAAGCAAAGAATTTAGGAATATTATGAAAGATTTAACAAAAGGAAACATCCTCAAAGGTTTAATTACCTTCACCCTCCCCTTGCTCTTGGGAAACTTTTTTCAAGTGCTCTATAATACTGCAGATACACTAATCGTTGGTCAAACTTTAGGGAAAAATGCCCTTGCTTCTGTAGGGGCTACAGGATCCATCAACTTTTTAATTGTTGGTTTTGCTCAGGGCATGACCGCTGGACTCACGATTATTACTGCGCAACGCTTTGGTGCCAAAGATGCACATGCTGTCAAAAAGTCCTTTGTGACAGGGCTGTATTTTACGATAGCTATCTCGCTCTTGCTCAGTGTCTTATCGGTCCTATTTGTGGGGCAATTGCTCCAACTCATGCAAACTCCTGCTGAGATTTACGAAGGTGCACATACTTTTTTGAGTATTATGCTAGGTGGACTTACAGCGACCACACTATATGCTTATTATTCAAATGCGCTCCGTGCCTTAGGTGATTCCAAGACACCACTCTATGCACTTATCGTCGCCAGTATTTTAAATATAAGCTTTGAGTATTTCGCAATCCTCGTTCTCCATTTAGGCTTAGCAGGGGCAAGTGCAGCTACGATTTTGGCCCAATGTATCTCTGTACTCTATCTGGTTTTACACATTAAACGCAAGGTGCCTGAGTTACATCTTAATCGCAAACTCCTTGCTTACAATGCACAAGAAATACGTACACATGCGCGCTTAAGCATCCCCATGGGATTTCAATCTAGTATTATCGCCATTGGCTCTATTACGCTTCAAGTAGCGCTTAACACTATGGGAACAAATGCTGTCGCCACTCAAGCTATTGTTTCTAAGATTGATCAAATCGCGATGCTGCCAATGATGTCTATTGGGCTTGCCATGGCTACCTTTGGAGCCCAAAACTATGGTGCAAAACAATATCGACGAATAAATCAAGGGCTTTTCCAAGCTCTACTCATTGCTGTTTCTTGGGCGATTGGCTTTGCCATTCTTTTAGTAAGCTTGAACTACTACTTCACTACTGCTTTTATCTCACCAAACCAAACTGCTGTTATCGATATGGCTAGACATTATTATATTGTAAATGGTGGCTTCTACTGGCTACTTGCTATTCTCTTTGTCACGCGCTCAACACTACAGGGATTGGGCAATGCGCGCATTCCGACGATTTGTGGTGTGGCAGAGCTAGTTATGCGTGCCGCAGTGGCTATCATCGGTGTTAATCTATTAAATTATACCGTGATCATTTCATCTAATCCTGCTGCTTGGATGGGATCAACCGCTATTTTAATCCCTACAACTATTCGGATGGTTCGTCGCTTTACCCGAGAAAATACACAAGAAAAAATCGTTCTTCCTTGAACGATTTTTTTATTAGTCTTTATCCAATTCTTGATAGAGCAGTTTTTGCGCTACTGTCGGATTAGCTTGTCCTTTTGTAGCTTTCATCAGCTGACCAACTAAAGCTTTAGCTGCATTTTCTTTACCACCACGATAATCTGCAACAGATTGTTCGTTTTTAGCAAAGACTTCATGAATGATTGGCAAGAGTACAGCTGGATCAGAGATTTGAACCAATCCCGCCTTCTTAACAAAAGCTTCTGCTGATCCGCCATTTTTAGCTAATTCGAGGAAGACTTTCTTCGCAATTTTAGATGAAATTGTCCCATCCGCAATCAGACGCAACATTTCTGTGAGATTTTCTGGGGTTAATTGAATATCTTTAAGTTCCAGATGTGCTGTATTCAAGTATTGTGCAACTTCCCCTTGAAGCCAGTTGGATACCAATTTGGCATCACCACCACATTTAACAGCTGCTTCAAAGAAGTCAGAGACATCTTTTGATCCTGTCAACTGGCGTGCATCATATTCACTGAGACCCATTTCCTCTACATAACGCACACGACGCGCTGCTGCGAACTCAGGAAGTTCTGCACGAACTTCGTCAACCCAAGCTTCAGAAATTTCAATACGTGGCAAATCTGGCTCAGGGAAATAACGGTAATCCGAAGCCCCCTCTTTAACACGCATCAAGATAGTTTCACCTGTTTTATCATCAAAACGGCGTGTTTCTTGACGAATTTCACCACCAGCACGAAGAATCTTCGCTTGACGCTCAATTTCGAAGGCTAAGGCTTTCTTCACATTACTGAAAGAGTTCATGTTTTTCACTTCTGTTTTAACACCAAACTCTTCTTGACCATAAGGACGCAATGAAATATTGGCATCACAACGCATTGAGCCTTCTTCCATCTTTACATCAGAAATACCTGTGTAGAGAATCAACTCACGTAAGGCTGTCAGATAAGCATAAGCTTCATCAGCGCTACGCATATCTGGCTCAGAAACAATCTCAATCAATGGCACCCCTTGACGGTTCAAGTCAACATAAGAGTAGCCATCAGTTCCGTGCGTATTTTTACCGGCATCTTCTTCAATATGCGCTCGCTCAATACGTATAGTCGATTTTGTACCGTCTTCAAGTTCAATTTCAATAGAGCCATTGTAACCGATAGGTTCATCCGCTTGTGAAATTTGGTAAGCTTTAGGATTGTCAGGGTAAAAATAATTTTTACGATCAAAATGCATACTCTTTTGAATTGACATATTCATGGCAAGAGAAGCTTTCATCCCTGCAACGACAACGCCTTTATTCAAAGTCGGCAAAACACCAGGCATTGCCCAATCAATAACATTGGTATTCACATTTGGTTCAGAGCCAAATTCAGCTGGAGTTGGGCTGTAAATTTTTGAGTTCGTGTTTAGCTCAACGTGGACTTCAAGTCCAATGACTGCTTCAAAGTTCATCTTATTTTGCCCCTCCTTCTGTAAAGATAATTGGTTTTTTCTTATGATGATCTGTCGTTGCTTCAAATGCTGCTGCGACTTGATAAATTGTTTCTTCATCGTAACGCTTACCAATCAATTGCATCCCAACAGGTAGACCTTCAACATAGCCTGCTGGAATCGAAATCCCTGGTAATCCCGCAAGGTTGACCGGAATTGTGAGGATATCTGAGAGATACATTTGAACAGGATCTTTTGATTTTTCATCGAAGCCAAAGGCAACTGTTGGAGCCGTTGGGCCAAGAATCAAATCATAATCCGCAAATACTTTATTAAAGTCTTCAATAATCAGTGTACGCACTTGTCCAGCCTTTTTAAAGTGCTTGTCATAGGCACCTGCAGAAAGACTAAATGTCCCCAGCATGATACGGCGTTTGACCTCATCGCCAAAGCCTTCTGAACGTGATTTCACATAGACATCCTCAAGATTTTCGATATGCTCTGCACGATAACCATAGCGGATACCATCGAAACGTTGCAGGTTTGAGCTAGCTTCTGAAGAAGCAATGATGTAGTAAACAGCTACTCCATACTTACTATGTGGCAAACTCACCTCTTCAACAATAGCCCCTAAAGATTCTAAGTGTTTCGCTGCCGCCATAATTTGCTCTTTAACTGCTGAGTCAATCCCTTCGCCAAAATACTCTTTAGGCAAAGCAATCTTCATTCCTTTGATGTCTTGACCAATTTTTGAGGTGAAATCAGGTACAGCAAGCTCTGAACTTGTAGCATCCTTGGCATCACTACCAGAGATAACATTTAAAAGTTGTGCATTTTCTTCAACAGTGGCTGAAAACGGACCAATTTGGTCAAGTGAACTAGAAAAAGCAATCAAACCATAACGAGACACACGTCCATAAGTTGGTTTCAGACCCACGATACCACTGAAAGAAGCCGGCTGACGAATCGAACCGCCCGTATCTGAGCCTAATGACAGGCGGACCTGTCCACTTGCAACAGCACTGGCTGATCCCGAAGATGAACCTCCAGGAACTTTTGTTTGATCCCATGCATTACGAGTCGGTTTTACGAAGGATGTTTCCCCTGAGCCCCCCATTGCAAATTCATCCATGTTTGCTTTACCAATAATAATCATGCCATTGTCATAAAGTTTTTCAACGACAGTCGCATCATAAGGCGGAATAAACCCTGATAAAATCTTGCTTGCTGCAGTAGTTTCAATATTTTTAGTCACAATATTGTCTTTAACTGCTAAGGGAATACCGTCTGTGAGTTTTGCTGCATCAATCCCACGCGCATCAATGGCTGCTGCTTGTGCTAATGCTTCTTCATCTAAGACGGAGATAAAACTTCCCATTGCTGCTTCACGTGCATGCACATCTTCCAAGGTCGCACGTGTTAATTCAACAGCAGAGATTTCCTTTTTGACTAAGAGGTCATGCAACTCTTTAATTGTTTTATCATTCAATGCCATTACGCATCACCTCCATCAGTCAACATCGCAGGTACCTTAATATAGCCGTCTTGTTTCGTAGGTACATTTCGCATGAGTTCGTCACGATTATCACCTGCTACAGCAATATCTTCACGCATGCGGTTTAAGTTGTCCGCAACGCTCATCGTAAACTCTACATTTTCTGTATTTACTTCCTCCAACTGTTCAACCATTTCAATGATTTTACCCAACTGATTCGTCACAGCATCAATTTCGTCTTCCTCAAATTTGAGCTTTGACAATGCTGCCACATGCTCCACTTGCTCTTTTGTAATCTTGCTCATGTTATTTTCCCTAACTATTAAAGATTTTCATTCTCAATTATAGCAAATTTCTAAAAAAACTGATACAGCTAGGCTTTACTGCCCATTTTCACAATGCTTTATAAAGTTATTTTTACTGCACAACTGACCCATTAAAAAGGAACCGCTTTCCTGCGGTTCCTCTTCAGATATTTTGAGATAAACTTCTTTCCCAAAAGTTTTCCCCAACTATAAACTGTCTTTAGAAATTACGACCTTCAAGTTTTGTAAAGAGACCTTGATTCAGAACTTTAAGATAAGTTCCTTTCATGCCTAATGAACGACTTTCAATAACACCTGCAGATTCAAGCTTACGGAGTGCGTTAACAATAACTGAACGAGTGATTCCAATCTTATCAGCAATTACTGATGCAATAACATGTCCTTCTTCACCATCAAGTTCTTCAAGAATCGCTTTAACCGCTTTCATCTCTGAATAAGAAAGTGTGTTAACAGCCATATTCGCCATGGTATCTTTACGAATATTATCTTCCATTTGTTCAAGCTTAAGGTTAGAAAGTTGAACTCCGATAACTGTTGTTGCAAGCTCTGCAAGAACAAGGTCATCATCATCGAATTTTCCATCTGTACGCCAAAGGATAAACGTTCCTAAACGCATGCCACTACCATAGATAGGAGCACATGTTGTCAAACCATTAGGATATTCTCCTAAAAGTTCTGCAGGAAATATTGACAATGGCTCATTGATTGTGATGTTTGCTAAGGTATCATAAATACGAATAGCCGCACGTGCATAATCTTCTGGCAAATGCTTTTCTACATAGAAAAGTTCATTAACGCGGTCATTGTTAACTTCATATGGTAGTGAAAAGCCTAAAAGTTTTCCTTTTGTATCAATAATACAAGCATTACAGTCGATAACGTTGGCTAAACGCTCCGTCATGTTGTCATAAGGTAAATCCTGCTTTAGGTCAGTCACACCATCTTGCAGAACTGACGTAATTTTGCGGGTTTTTTCTAATAATGTAGCCACGGTTTTCTCCTATTATATTATTTTCTAAATAAACTCTTAACAGATTATAGCACAAAAAAATTCAAAAAACAACAGCAATAGTCAGAAAATTCGCTTTTTTCATTATAATAAAATAAGACATACAATATGTACATCTTATTTCTTTTTATATACAGAAAATTGACTAACATTACTAATTTCTACTTTTTCATATGAATCTTGAAGCGTCCTCTGCACTGAATCTGAGAGTTCTTGCCCACTTTGAACAATAACATATTTATTCTCCGCATTTGCAAAGACTAGATCAAAATTCTGATGAAACCCTATAGGGTAGTAACTTGGAAAAACGCCCAGACTTGCGACACGCTGTGCCCGCAGATTAATATTCTTATCCCCTGCTATAGCCAAAACTCTATCATCTCTTGTCGTATCGGCCTTCACATGTTGAGCAACTTGTTGCTCCTCGGAGAAGACTTGACGATTCATCCATTGTGAAACAAAAGGTGCACCTATGACAAAGAATAGAGCCAAAATTGGAGCAAAGAGTTTTGCTCTCATGTATTGTTGCAAAACATTTCGACGTTGGTTTACAGCATCCTGTAATGTGTCACTGACAAAGAGCAGGAGTAAAGGCAAGAGCGCTAGGAGATTTGAACTTTCAAATACTGGGGATAAAAGTACAAAAACCAAGACGGCAACTGAACCAATGAGCAGTAAAACTTGCCAAACAAAGGTTTGCCCTGATTTTTTAATATTTAACATGCCATGAACAAAATTAGTTGCCAAACCAAATACTAAAAGAAAGACAATTGATTTTAAAAGAGTCAACCACAGATTAGCTGTAAAGCCTAAGCTGGTAAGAGGGATAATGATGGACTGCTCAATTGAGGTGTAGAGAACTTGCGCATTTAACGCATAGAAGGCTACCGTGTATCCTACCAACAGCACACCAAACAAGGTTGCCAGCAATTGATAGAAACCACGCCCAATTCTCTTGTTCCTAATATTAAAGATGAATAAAGCCAATGCTGAAATCACCCATAGAACGGTCATAACCGGTGATATAACCAAAGCAAAGGCACCGCTCATCCCAAAAAAGATAAAAGCTTCATCACGAACATCTTGGCGCAGATAGCGGTCTAAAAACTGTAAGGCCCACAAAGCAAGAGGCAGAGCCATCAAAGTTGGGGAAGTCCCTCCCTGAGCCAAACCTGCAATTGAAACCAAGGTAAACCCTGCGGTAATGCGCGCAGCTAAACGACTGTGTGTCCGCTGTAAAATCAACCGATAAACTTGTACACCACTTATAAACAAAGCAAAGAGTTGGAAAAAGTAGAGCAACCACGTGGTTTGAGCGAAATGTCCAATCCAATTAATTAAGTAAAAGACTAAACCTCCAGAACCCCAGAAATCATTATAAGGAACCAAACCTGCCTGCATGGCCATTCCTGAATAAAGGTATTGAGATTGTACTCCAACAGATTGGAAATTAAAAAGCGGTAAAGCATAAAAGGTCAAGCTAAGAGCAAAAGAAACCAGAGCAATAAAAAACCAGTCAGCCACTAAAATTCTCGGTGCCTTTTCTCTTGTTCGTGTAAAGCCTCCTTCTGCCTTGTCACGCCGTGAATAAGAACCGGTGATTTCAACAGAGTCATCAAACGCTTCCTCGCTCTCAAATCCTTCAAATTCTTCGGATTGCGCCATTACTTTTGTCTGTTCATGCCTCAATGTGCGTGAACCATATCTTTTTTTCATGATTATTTCCTTCAACGAGTAATTACTAAATTATAACAAATTTTCCCAAACTACTCAATCTTCCTTAGAAGAACAAGGCCAAAATTCCTGACATTAATGTAGCAATACAAGAAAAAAAGGGCTTCACCCCTTTTTTATCAATAAACTTCGTCGTCTTGATTTTCCATGAAATTATTGAACACTTCTTCAATCATATCCCATTCAGCATCAGATTCTTCAGCAATAGGCTGTAAATCTCCTTCAGTACCGTCTTCATTTTGTGTAAATGAATAAGCTTGAATTTCAACTTCACCATTCTCATCCTCTGTGCCATCAACAGGCATAACGAGAACGTAATTCTTACCAAACTCTTCTTGACCATCGATAGTAATCAAGATTTCAAAAAGGCTTTCATTCCCGTTATCATCAATAAGAGTGATAAAACGTTCTTCGTGTTCGTGGTCATGTGTATGTTCTGACATAATACTTCCTATCTTCTAAAATAATTTATGGGCATCAAGATAGTTTTGCAATATCAAGACTGCCGCAAGTTTATCAATTGATTTTTTACGGTCCTTACGACGGACACCACCATCAATCAATACTTTTTCTGCCTGCATGGTTGTCAAACGTTCGTCCTGGTACTCCACGGGTACACCAAACTCTGAGGCAATTTTTTCGCCATAATTTCTGGATGCTTCGGCTCGAATACCTTCATCGTTATTCATATGCTTGGGTAAGCCAAGTACAATTTTCGAAGGTTTATACTCCTTAACCAGTTCTGCTAAGCGCTCAAAACCAAACTCACCTGATTCACTATCAATTTTTATTGTCTCAACAGGTTGAGCCGTCATACCAAGTAAATCGCTGACTGCAACACCAACGGTTTTTGTACCGACGTCAAGCCCTAAAATTCTGCTGTACATTAGAGTTGTACACCGTGTGCTTTTAGGTATTCTTTAATCAATTCTTCAACAATATCATCACGGTCAAAGCGACGAATCTTGTTGCGCGCATCGTCGTGACGTGGAATATAAGCTGGATCTCCTGACAAAACATAACCTACCATTTGGTTGATAGGATTGTAACCTTTAGCATCAAGTGCACGATAAACATTTACAAGTGTTTCGCCAATTTCTTTTTTACTTGAATCATCAAATTCAAAGCGGACTGTTTCATCTGTAAAACTCATGGTATGTACCTCCTTTGGGATAGGTTCAAGCAAATTGCTTAAAAATCCTTTTAATTAACTTTTCCTAATAATGCTCCTTAATTATACACCATTTCCCCTACGAATTCAATCTATTTCAACTCCTTGCTTGTCTGGAACACTAACATCCTTAGTTTTTTATAAATTTACTGCAAGATAGGAGTTTCTTATGTGACAACCCTTCACGGTAAACTATTCCCTGCAGCCATGTACAAATCGTACCACTCATCATGACTTAAAACAATGTCGCTTGCTTCCGTGACTTCCTTAATACGACTCTCTGTCATTGTTCCGATTATCGTTTGCATCTTTGCTGGATGACGATTAATCCAGGCGATAGCAATTCCTGACGGTGTCACGCCATATTTTTCAGCATAAAAGTTGAGTTTTTGGTTTAATTCGGGGAATTTTTCATTGTCTACAAATGGGCCGTCAAAGAAACCGTATTGGAAAGGAGACCATGCTTGGATGGTCATTTTATTTATACGTGAATATTCTAACACTGAGCCATCTTGCATATGACTGGCCTGATTTGGAATATTTACATTCAATCCTGCATCAATCATTTCCGTATGCTTCAAACCAAATTGCAGTTGGTTGAAATATAGAGGCTGCTTAACTGCTGTTTTAAGCAGTTCTATCTGCATCGGGTTTTGATTGGAAACACCAAAATAGCGTACTTTTCCTGATTTTTCTAGCTCATAAAAAGCCTCTGCAACCTCTTCTGGCTCCATTAAAGTATCCGGACGATGTAGAAGTAATGTATCCAAATAATCTGTCTTAAGCCGCTGCAGCGAACCTTCCACAGATTTAAGAATATGCTCTTTTGAAAAATCATAAGCCACTCCCGGACGAATTGAGCATTTGGACTGGAGATAGATATCCTCACGTCGGATAGATGTCTGTGCCAAAGCTTCTGCAAACACTGTCTCACACCGGCCATCTCCGTAAATATCTGCATGATCAAAAAAGTTAATGCCATTTTCATAAGCTGTCTCAATGACTTTTACAGGATTCTTTCCTGGCTCTATAATACGCATACACCCCAAGATAACCTGCGACGCCTGCATAGCCGCAATTTGAATTTTTTTCATCAACAAAAACTCCTCTTTATTTTACAATAGATTCATTTTAGAAAATAATAGAACAAAAACCCTGTAAACAAGCGCTATAACAGCCTTTCCCACAATTTCTTTTGTCCTTCTTTTTCCTCTTTTTTCCTCCCTTTTCTTATACTTTTGGTTAATATTTGGTTACTCTCAAAAGTCAAGTGCGTTCAGTTTGGCTTTCAAATCATCTTGCATGTTTTGAGTCACATGACTATAGACCTGTAAAATCATTTTTTCATCCGAATGCCCTACTCGCTCCATTATCGCCTTAATCGGTACATTCATTTCAACCAATAAGGAGATATGAGAATGCCTTAACATGTGTAAGTGGTATCTCCTATCCTTTTCTTCACCACCCAATTTTTCAAAACAGATTGTCTTAAAATAATAAGAAAGTTCATTTCTTCCATATATACGTCCCTTCTCATCTACAAAGACAAACTCCTTATCATAACATTCTGTAAGAAAGTGCGTAAGTATTTCTAGACATCTTTCATTTAATGAAATTGTTCTATAAGAATGGGCTGTTTTAGGGGAGAGGAGCTGTCGTGCATTTGCCACATAACCATGAAAATTTAAGGTGTGCGCAACTGTTAAAGTAAATGCTTCAAAATCAATCGCTTCCCACCTTAAAGCCAACAATTCTCCTATACGTAAACCCGTTAAGAACATAAACTCTAAAATAGCCGTCTTCCTATAACATTTAGGAAGACTGTAGCCATAATCAAGAATAAGACGCATTTCTCGTCGATCCAAAAAGTCATTTTGCTTTTTCTTTATGTCTTCTAAAGTCTTTCTTACTTTAGGTAAAACCACCTGTGACATGGGGTTATGCTCTATATAGCCAACATTTTGCGCATAAGTAAAGAGAAGATTATAATACGTTCGTCTCAACACTCGTGTTGTTGGTGCTAAATTCAAATCTAATATGAATTGCTGAATCTCATTGCCCTTAACTTCTGAGATTTTCCTCCCTCCAAAGTTGTCTAAAAACTTTCGGAAAGCCCATGTTTCTGTATGCACAGAAGAAGCCTTTAATTCTTCATCCCGAATCTTTCGCCACTCCTCAAAAACTGTTTGTATAGTAGGGACTTCTTTAAAACTTCCCTGACGGAGTTTTTCCTCTATTTTTAAAGCCAGTCTATTTTTAGCTTCCGCTTGCGCGACCCTACTCTTTGAATTTAAAGTCACTGTCACTTGACGCCATTTGTCTTGTGTCTGATCAAAAAATTTTTCAAAATAGCGATATTTTCCATTGTCTAATTTTTTATAAAACATTGTTTCTCCCTTATTGACCAAGCAGAGAGAAGTTATAAGCCTTATTATAACATTTCCCTCTGCTTTTCTCCCCTCCTTGTCCAATAATCATAAAATCCTGCATAGCTTACCATGGTATGCCCTCTTGGACCCACCACATATTTGCCATATTCTGGGTCTCTCCTCATCCGACTAATATAGTTTTGTACTGTTTTTAACTCATATTCAAAGAGTTTTGCCAGTTTATGTGCTGTACACAAATCTGTAAAACGTTCTTCCATAGTTTCCCCCTTACGATACAAAAAAGAAGGACAAGATTGTTCTTGTCCTTGTACTAACTCTTTATTTCTCTTCTTATTTATTTTCAGTAAAACTTAATACGACTCAACTTCTATAAAAAGTCTGAAAATTGACGTTGAATACTTCCAAAAATTTCATCTGCTTCGTCAAAACCTCTATGACCCTCAAAGTTAGACAGCTGATTTCTTACATTATTTACAGACTTTAATAAATTTTGTATATCCTGGTTTTTTTGATTAATCAATTCTTGATT
This sequence comes from Lactococcus garvieae, assembly GCF_016758115.1. Lineage (GTDB taxonomy): Bacteria > Bacillota > Bacilli > Lactobacillales > Streptococcaceae > Lactococcus > Lactococcus muris. The sequence goes on along the minus strand of NZ_WIVG01000002.1, from coordinate 2,283 downwards.
TTTGACTTCCAATTGCGTAATCGTCGCATTTAACTGAGCATTTTGCATCACAACTTCTTTCATCATATCCATTGTCTCTAAGATTTCCTTAGCTCGGTCAGTATTTTTATACAAGTTCTTGCGAGCCATCTGCTCTTTTAAAAATTCTTTAGCAATATAGTCTGTATCTTCTTTTATTGAATCATTCTCTTTAGAGAGAGCTATTCTTTCACTAGAAATTTTTTGAGATAATAATTGAGATAATCCCTCATGCTCTTTCGATAAGGATTCCATTTTCTGCTTTAGAACCGTATTGTCTTTTAGAACCTTAACAACTGTTCCTATAAGTGCGCCAATTGTCCCAAGAATACCTCCTAAAGTCACCCAATCCATAATTGAATAATCTCCTAACATTTTTTACCCCCTATTTTACCATATTTTCTAGAGAAGCAACATCAAATCTAGGAGTCACAGACCTTTCAGGTACATCTGAACAATATAGCCTCACAAACTGATGTCCTCTCAATCTATAAACAATCATTTAGATCTCCAATTTTGTTTGATATGATTTTCCATTTATCCAATGCATAGAACCTAACTGTCTAGCTTTCTGTAGTGTGATATTTATCGGAAGACCATGTTTTTCTAGATCCTCCACATACCCCCTCACATAACGTACACAGTTATCTAAGAAATTTAAAAAGACTTCCAAACGCTGACTGTATCTTTTATCTAAGCTCACTAAGAAACTTACAAAGTCTGACATAATCCTTATTGCTCTATCATCTTTCCTTTGATAATCGTATATGTTTTGTTCTAATTTCCCCCATGCTTCACGTGATAAAGTCACAGTCGCCTCTCGCATAAGCTCAATTTTTCGTTCATAAGCAATCAATTTCTCGCTCCATTGAATAACATCAGACAATCTTGCATAAGGTGGTAGAAATAACTCCTCTTCTATTTCTCTTAAGCGCTTATCAAAAGCAAGATATTTCATATTCCATTGACTTTCCGCATTTTTAACTTGATTACGAAGCTGTGTTAAATCCATATTTTCTGTCCTTATTCTGATACATAACGGTCAATCTCCTTTGCAAGAGATAGACAAAGAGTAGAAATGAGCGCTGCTTTATGTGTTATTATCCTCATATCTTTCAAAAACAAATCATAGGTTTCTTCAGACATTTGAGACGGTAAAGCTTTGACTTCCTGCACCTGATAAGTTTCAAATTTAACTTTCTCACTTTCCATCCAATCTGAATCCACAAATACGCCAATGCCGTCAGGTACTTCTTTTCGTGTCAATTGTCCCGATAAAAGACATGAGTCCAACCAAGAAACAATATGATAACAGTCCGTTTGAATGCTTTCTACACTTTCGCCATTGAAAAGAACGTCCCAGTCCCGCCATGTCAGGTCATACTTGTGAAGTCTACCAATAACCAAGATAAACTCCTGTACTTCATCTGCCAACTGTCTATATTTTTGTGCTAATTCTTCTTTTGTCATCATCTCCTCCAACATAAAAAGACTTGCCTTATCCTGACAAATCTTTATTAATCTATACAATAAAAGTGGAGGATTGACTCATCTCTAATTCTATTGGTATTCAAAATAACCTCCTTAATTCATCAAGGGAAAGTCAATCGCACCGACCAGATACTTCTCTTGTTTGGATACACACATCTAAACTCCATTTTAATCCAAGCCCTTCACCAAGCGTTCCCTCTCATAGCCTGTATATCATCCTTTTTCCTAATCCTCCTTTACTCTCATATACTTCTTCTCAATCACAGTTTTGCATAAAATGGTATAATTATCATAAGCTAGGAGGTAAAATGGAAATAAAAGAATTGGTTGACAAAAGCGTTAAAATTCGTAAAAGATACCATGAATTAGAAATAAAAAAACATGGTGAAAAATGGAGTATAGAAGAAGATTTATTAGCGCTCTCTAATGACATTGGAAATTTAAATAGACTTGTGATGACCCGATTTAATCGTTACTATGATGAAACTCCATACTCTTTGGAAGAAAAAATGGCAGAAAATATTTGGTGGTTAATTGAGCTTTCGAACAGACTAGATATAGACATTGAAAAAGAACTAGAAAAATTCTTATCTACAAAAGAAAAAATTTGACTCTATGTTCCACACTATTCACATAGTAATAAATATTACAATGCCTGTATAATCTACAAACAATCAATATATGTTCTCTCCAAACTAAAAGACTTGTCCTCTGACACGTCTTTTTTATACTAAGTTAAAAAGTCTTTGACTCATCTCTAATTCTATTGGTATT
>NZ_WIVG01000019.1 GCF_016758115.1 Lactococcus garvieae | reverse complement strand
TTTGAAGAGGTGTTGCACTTAACTTGACTATTCAAGGCAAATAAAAGCCCTCAAGCAAGTTGAGAGCTTTTATTTAAGCCTTAAGGACGAATACGTCCAAGCATACGTGGGAATGGAATGGCCTCACGTATGTGTTGGTTACCTGTGATAAAGGTTACCACACGTTCCAAGCCAAGTCCAAATCCAGAATGTGGCACAGAACCGAATTTACGTAAGTCAAGGTACCAGCTGTATTCTTCTTCTGAAAGACCGAACTCTTTGACTTTTTCCACCAAGTAATCGTAATCTGTCGCACGTTCTGAACCACCGATGATTTCTCCATAACCTTCTGGCGCGATAAGGTCAGCACAAATCACAACATCTTCACGTGTTGGATGTGGTTTCATGTAGAAAGCTTTAATCGCTTTAGGGTAGTTGATGATAAATGTTGGCACGCCATAGTAGTTAGAGACAAATGTTTCATGTGGTGAACCAAAGTCATCGCCCCACTCGATATGATCGTAATCGTTATTTGCTTCTTCTTTTTGAAGAAGTTCAATTGCATCATCATAAGTGACACGTTTGAATGGTTCATTGACATATTTTTCCAACAAATCAATGTCACGTTCCAAAGTTTCTAAAGCATAACGTTGGTTTTCCAAGACTGATTTAATCAAGTGTTTGACGTATGCTTCTTGAATATCCAAAGATTCTTCATGTGTCGTGAAGGCCATTTCCGGCTCAATCATCCAGAATTCTGTCAAATGACGACGTGTTTTTGATTTTTCAGCACGGAAGGTTGGACCAAAGGTAAAGACTTTACCAAAGGCCATCGCTCCTGCCTCAGCATAGAGCTGACCTGTTTGTGACAAGAAAGCAGGATGCCCAAAATAGTCTGTCTCAAAAAGTTCTGTTGTGCCTTCTGGTGCAGAACCTGTCAAGATTGGACTATCAATTTTAACAAAACCATTGGCATTGTAAAACTCATATGTTGCACGGATAATTTCGTTACGTACAAGCAGAATAGCATGCTGTTTACGGCTACGCAACCACAAGTGACGGTTATCCATCAAGAAGTCTGTTCCGTGCTCTTTTGGTGTGATAGGATAATCCACAGATCCACCAACGACTTCAAGGTCTGTGACATCAAGCTCGTAACCAAATTTTGAACGTGAGTCTTCTTTTACAACACCTGTCACGATTACTGATGTTTCTTGAGCCAAGTGTTTGATTTCAGTGAATTTTTCTAGTCCTGCTTCTTCACCAAATTTTTCAATCATGTTTGGTTTGAAAACGACAGCTTGGAAATAAGCTGTACCATCACGGAGTTGGAGAAATTGCAATTTCCCTTTTCCTGATTTGTCTGCAACCCAAGCGCCAATTTTGATTTCTTCTCCAACGTGGTCTTTCACATCGATGATTGATACTAAGTCTTTCATAAATCTTCCTTCTCTTTTTATTAATATAAATCTTTGTCTGCAAATTTCTCTAACCAGATTTCCTTCAAAGTTTTCAAATCTTCTTTAAAAGCTTGAGGTGTCTGCAATTCATCTTTCTTGAGCTCCTCAAGCACTAGAAGTTCAAAGTCATCCGATTTCCAATCTTTGTCAATAGATAGCGGAACACCAATACCTGTTTTTCGTGAAAATTCAAAGCGATTTTTCAAACCAGGTAAATCTGGCGCTGTATCCAGATAAAACTTTTTTTGAAATATTTTTATAAGCTACAACAGCACCCAACTTTTCTTGAAGCTTGTAAGCTGATTTCGCTTCTTTTTTATCTATCATTTGTCTGTTCCATCCAGTCTTTAAGCCGTTGTACAGCTTCTGTTAAACTTTCAAGGTCAGTAGCATAACTCAATCTTACATGTACAGGTGAACCAAATCCTTCACCCGTCACAAGAGCCACACCAGTTTCTTCAAGAATCGCTGTCGCAAAATCCGTAACATTGTCATACCCTTTAAGTGTCATGGCTTTCTCAACTTTAGGGAAGAGATAGAATGCACCATTAGGTTTGATGGCCTCAAAACCAGGAATTTGATTAATCATAGGATGAATTACATTTAAACGCGATTCAAATGCTGTACGCATTTTTTCGACTGCCGTTTCATCAGAATTAAAAGCTTCGATGGCTGCATATTGGGCAACTGTACTTGGGTTTGAAGTTGTTTGACCTGCAATCTTTGTCATTGCTGCAATAATTTCACTGTCCCCAACTGCAAGTCCAATACGCCAACCAGTCATCGCAAATGTCTTCGATACACCATTAATGACGATCGTGCGTTGACGAATCGCCTCTGATAAGGATGAAATAGCTGTAAACTCGTTTTTATTATAAACCAATCGGTGGTAAATATCGTCTGCTAAGATTAACAAATCATTAGCTACAGCCCAATTTCCCAAAGCCAGTAATTCTTCTTTTGAATAAATCATTCCTGTTGGATTAGACGGGCTATTCAATAAAAGCACCTTTGTCTTTTCAGTTTTTACTGCCTCGAGTTGTTCGACTGTGATTTTAAAGTCATTTTCTTGCAAAGTCGAAACGACGACAGGATGACCTCCTGACATTTTGACTTGATCCACATAACTCACCCAATACGGGGCTGGGATGATGACTTCATCTCCTTTATCTAAAACACTTTGGAAGAAGGCATAAAGCGCAAATTTAGCACCCGTGGTAACTAAAATTTCCTTATCTTCAATGGCGTAACCATAATATTTATCCCAATAATTTCGCACAGCACTTTTTAACTCGGGTAAGCCAGAGGCTTGCGTATAGAAACTTGCCTTGCCTGAATGAATAGAATCAATAGCTGCTTCCCCGATTAATTCAGGCGTGGAAAAATCTGGCTGTCCTAAAGTTAAATCAATAATGTTTTTCCCTTGACTTGCAAGTTCTTTGGCCCGCTTTGCGGCAGCTAGAGTCACAGACTCTTCGATGTTTGAAACAAAATCAGATAGTTTTTTCATAGATTACAACAGCTCCTTACCCGTCTTGAAATCATAAAGTTTAAAACCTTCATGACTATTGACCTGCCATACTGGCTGATCCTTATAAAGGACCAAGACAATGGAAGTTGTATTATCAGCTTTAAATGTATCTGCCTTCACTCCCTCTGACAGGTCTACCACTGTTAAGTTCCCGCCATTTTTAGGAATCAAAACACCAATTTCTTGCCCTTGCTCAGTTTTTCCAAGCAATGAATAGTTTGTACTGTCTGTCGTTGCTAAGTCAAAGGCTGTCGGCGTTTTTAGCTCCGTCTTCTCTTTTGCAATCGAAATCGCAGCACGTCTTGCTGTACTATAAGGACTTGTAGCTCTCCAGATAAAGAGGCTTAACGCAATAAAACCCGCCAAAATTACGGTTAAAATACCAATAATGATCTGGGAATGCAGAGACATTCGTTTTCTTCTCATAGCTTGCCTTCCTCCCCTCTAGATAATCTATTTTATTATAGCAAAAAAGCAAAGAAATTGCTTTGCCACAAAAGACCAGACACGAAAAGCTTATGAGAACGAAACACATTCTCTTGCATCATTTCGCCTTAAAACTTGTGAAAACTAGCTTAAACATCTTTAAAATAAGAAATTTTCATTAAAAATTTCGTTCATAGCTTTGGAGTGAAAATTAAAACATTACAGGAGAAAATCTAGAAGTTCACCGACTAACTCACTGTTTTTTACTTTCTTTATTGGTGCCGTTTGTGCTAAATTTTTACGCATCCTTTTAGCATAAGATTTTCCTGCTAACCGATTATCGATAATGACAACTCTGGAATATTGATCCTGTCGGCGATTAACACGTCCCAAAGCTTGCTGAAGTTTTAAAGTAGCCATCGGAACATTGAAGTCATAAAAAGGATTAGCAAATCTTTTTGCATACTTTTTCGTGAGAATATCATCAGGAGTAGCAAATGGAAGCCGAGGAATCATTAAGACCAGCTTATCTTGTTCTTCAAAGTCAACGCCCTCCCAAAAAGAAGAAAGTCCCAGAAGAATTTGTCCTTCGCCCTTGTCAAACTTTTTCTTGATTTGAGCTGCGCTGCCATTGACATCCTGGGCCAAAACTTCCCATCCTTCAGCTGATAATTGCTCTGCAACAAAGGTTAGCGATATTTTTGAGGTGAAAAGAACGACGACTTGCGTCCCAAGTTCAGCGACTTCAGAAATCTTATCTGCAACATAGTGAGCATAAGCTATTACCCCTGTATTTTTTATAAATGGACCGTCTGTCAGTAGGATAATCTCTTGATTCTCTGCTGGACGACTGTCAAACTTGAAGAAACGATAGTTTTTAAAGCCTAAAAGTTCTGGGAACATGGGCTTATCTTCAGTCAAGGCCAAGGTCGCTCCCAGCAAATATAACTTTGTCCTTTCCGGAACTAACTTTTCAAAGTTGTAAAAATCACTATTTGAAGCGTGTACAATATCGCCGTCCCGCCAGATAAAGTGTCGTTCAGGTGCGTCAAAAATATCAGCAAATTCGTTTAAACCAAGTTCTTGAGCATCTAAGGCGATTTTCTCTGCATCTAACTTTTTATTCGCAAGCTGAAAGGTTAAACTCTCCATAAGGCGCCTGCTCAGATGTGAGGCTTCAACATCTACCTTTTCTAGCTGTTCAGAAATTTTAAGCGTTTTCTGATTCGCTTTTTCAAGTATCGTAAAGAGCTGTTGAGCCTCATCAACAACCAAAACACGCTCTTTCAAGAATGTTTCTGGATAGTCGGCGAGTCTCTCAATAAGATAAGCATGATTGACAACCTTAACTTGAGAAAACTCCGCTCTCTGTTGCGCTTTGAGCCAAAAATCTTGCTCATAGTGTAAGTGCTTACTATTCACATAACCATCGTGAGCAACTTGCAAGAAGTAGTCTTCATTGGTCATGACTTTTGATAATTCATCCAGTTCTCCCGTCAGAGTCTCTGTTAGCCAAACCAAGATTTTCATCTTGAAGATTTCAAAATTCTTTCCTTCTGTAGTTGACAAGAGAAGATGAGAAAATTTTTCCAATGAAATATAGTTTTGGGTTCCCAAAAGTTTGGCAAAATTTATACCAAACTTCTCTTTTAGAAGTGGAGCAACACCATGAATCATCTGATTTTGCAATACCTTTGTCGGGGTGGAAACCACAATTTCCCTCCCTTCTGCAAGCAAAGGAAGCAAATAAGCATATGTCTTGCCTATACCAGTTGGCGCTTCTATGAAAGAGGGTTCACTTTGCGAGAGTTCTTCTTTTACTTTCTCGGCTATTTGTTCTTGCCTTTTTCTAGCTTTAAGGCCTAGATAACTGATATTTTTCGCAAAAGAGGAGGCAAATGGCTTCTTCTCCTGCGTGATATTTTGTACCTGTGTTGCAATATTATGAACGAGGCGAAGATTCTCCACTTGTAAAGGCGTGTACTCAAGTTGTTCTTTTAAAAATTCCTTTGTCTCGTAAAGGAGACTGTCTGAATGGCGAATGATCTCCTCAAGAACAGGACGTGGCAGCTGTCGTATCTTATCTTGCATTTTAAGTAGCAGTTCTGCTGTTGCTAGAGCATCTGATAAGGCTGCGTGTGGCTGATCATGCTGCAAATCAAGTTTCTCACTTAAGGCTTCCATACCATATTTTTCGAAAGTAGGGAACAATACACGCGCTAGTTCAACCGTATCCACACGAGGCATTTCTAAATCAAGTCCCAGTGGGAAAAGACTCTTCATTAAGAGGGAATAGTCAAAACGTGCATTATGCGCAACAAAAATACAGCCCTCCAACTTCTTACGCACTTCTTCTGCAACATCTGAAAAGTCAGGGGCTTTTGCCAGCCGCTGATCCGAAAGACCTGTAAGATCAACAATTCTTGGCAAAAGTGACTCATGTGGATTGACATCGGTCGTATAAGTATCTACCAGCTCCCCGTCCTCGACCAACGCAATACCGATTTGGATAATTTTATTCTGCGAGCTGTGCGCATCGGTGGCTTCTAAATCTACCACAGCATATCGAGTCATTTTTTCACCTTTCATTTCCTGTTTTTAAACAGCTAAAATACATCTTAATAATTATAGCAAAAAAGTGAAAAAGCTGCTTTTTAGTAAGAATATACCAAAATATACGGAGACTCTCCGAACTTTTAAACTGGAAAGACATTCAAAAAACTTATAGAGTATCTGGTCAACCGTTTATATCTGTCAGAGAGAAAAGTTTTCCAGCTGCAAAGTTTTGGCATATGTTCATAAAACTGTACTTTAGACGTTTAAACTTTACAACATTTGAAAATCCTAATCTTATGTCAAAGGATCAAAAATAGTTTTTCTTTTACAAATAACACAAATTAGAGTAAAATTAGAGTATAGTAACAAAAACGAAAAGGAGTTTCACTATGCTTGATAATTACAAAAAAATCCTTGTTGGCCTTGACGGTTCTGTAGAATCAACAAAAGCCTTTGACAAGGCTGTTGCTACCGCTCTTCGCAATGATGCTGAATTAGTGATTGCCAATGTCATCGATTTGCGTGCCTTCCAATCCATTTCTGCCTATGATTCTGTTGTTGCTGACGATACACACAAAGGGGCTGAAAACCTCATTAACGATTTTGCAACTGAAGCAAAAAATGCTGGTGTAAAAACTGTATCAACGCGTGTAGAATTTGGCTCACCAAAAGTGATGCTGGGACAGACTCTTCCAAAAGAAGAAAATATTGACCTCATTGTTCTGGGAGCTACTGGTTTAAGCTATATCGAACGCATCTTTATTGGTTCTGTTGCAGATTACATCATTAAAAATGCCCCATGTGACACGCTCGTTGTACGTAAATAAGTCCCACGGTTTAGCCTTTCTGCTGGAAAAATTACCCAAATGAAAAAGCAATGCAAAAATTGGCATTGTTTTTTATTTTTCAATCTTACTTTTTAATTTATCAATAATTAATTTGTTAATCTCTTTAAGGTTTTGAGCTTTGAGCATAGCGTAGGCATAGCTAAAGCCAAAAGGTTTAGGAGCATATGCAATATAACGTGTCTGCCAATCACTTGGATTCCATTTTTTCTTGGCTTGATAAAGGCCTTTGAAGCCATAAACACCGTTCATATTCTCATATATAAACTGGAAAAGTTGGGTAGTCACTTTACTGCTGTCTTCTTTGTCTTCAATATTAGCAAGAGGACACAGTCCAAGATTTCCCCAAGTCACACCTTCCTCCCGCATCGTTTCAAAAGCTTGGAGTAGGCACAGTTCCATTGAACCGTTCGGAACATGTGTACGTCGGCGCGTAACATCTGCCATATACCCTGTTTCTTCGCCCTCAGCATAGGGAACAAAAATCACAAAAGCCAGCATTTTTCCAGAAGCATCTCTGCTATAAAAATACCGCCGCCCTAAAGGACTTTCCAAAGCCAAGCCACCAAGCATAAAGCCTAATTCAGGTCCTTTTGAGCCAAACCATTCCTCCGAAACTTGTCGAAGTTCCTCCTCTATCTTTACATCGCGTTTTTCATTGGGCTTGTATTCACTCACTGTGATTCCTAGACGACGCGCATGATTGATATTGGCCCTGACTTTCGCTGTTTTCTTTCCTTTAAGCTCAAAGTCTTCTAAACGTAAGCAGGCATCCTCACCTATCTTAATCATGGAAAAACCATACGACTCATAAGCAGAACGCATCGTTTCCGTAATATCCATAAAAAGAATTTTCCAGCCGTTACGACGTGAAAAATGAACCAGTTCTCCCATAAAACGCACGGCATCTTTCGGAGCACAGACAATGTCACCACAGCCTACCAGAACATTATTTACCACTGTGTAAGCCAACATTCCTTCAACTGTTACACTAAAGAAATATGATTTTTGACCATCGATGGTCATGTAAGCCATAGGATTCTGCCCATATCTCTCAACCAGTGCAATTGCTTTTTCTTTTTCACGCCCACTTAAAATAGGGTAGTAAACCAGTGGCTTCAAGAGATAATACAGTGCCAAAACAACGCAAATCCAAGTAACAATAATCAAGCCAACGAGGTAGAAGCCATGCACATGGGAGTTAAAGTGTGCCTGCTTTACATCCATGGTTAAGAGAAAATGCAAGGATTGCTTAAAAATCAAGTAAACATCTGTATTCCCCAAATAATCTCGTCTTAAGAAGCTTAAACTTAACAGGGTATTGAATAAGGCCAGTACAAGTGGAATAAATCCTAAAAATACCGCTTTTCTAGCATAATTATGATCAATTGTTCGACTAAAATCCCGATGAGTCAGCCCGAGAATAAGCAAGATTGTTAGCGAAATAATAGAGCCGATACTAAAAAAGTTTTGGGTGGATATAAAATTCAACCGTAAAATAATAAGTTGGACAATGATGGTAATCATCCAAGCAGATCTTACACGTCTATAAAGGTTAAAAGAAACAAGAAGTCCCAACAAGCCTAAGGCAAAGCCCAAAATATAATGAGGCATAAAACGATAAGAAGGGAAATATTCTCTCAAGGCAGGAAACCTGTGAAGATAAAAGGCTGAAATAGCACCAATATCAATCATCAGAGACAAGAAGATAGCTAAATTCTGTGCAAAAATACGTAGTCTATACATAAATAATTCTTTCCTTATTAAAACTTTAGTGTAAAAAACAGAATATGATAAAGATAATTACTCACTCAAGAATGTAAACAAGTTTTTATTTTTTAAAATAAGCTAACGTCACCAAAGGCCCCGAATTTCATCCCCCTTCTTATGATTAGCTGCTTAAAGAAACTTTCTTTCACTCCATTTTATTGGCTGTATTATAGCTATCTTTACTTATTTGCTTGACCAAAAAACAGTCTTCAGACTGGGATGGACCATACACTTCCCTCAATTCTTACCTGAAAGCTTTCACTCAACTTCTATCTTAAGTTACGTTTTCAACTGCACTTTCAGATGTAACTCATTAAAAAATAGCTTTAACAAGTGCTTAATTTCCATTAACTCCAAACACTTTGAAAGCAGCTATCATAACATATCCTTTTTGCGTAAAGCCCAAACAACGATTCCACAAAATATGAGAGTTAGACCTAGAATAGCCCACATAATCCAACCAAACTCCTGTCCAGGTATAGGGACGTTCATGCCATAGAAACCAACAACAACACCAGGAATACCTAAAACAAAAGTTGCTGAAGTCATGATTTTCATGACGATATTAAGATTGTTGGACACGATATTTGAGAATAAGTCACGCAAATTTTCAAGCAGTTTAAGCTGGATACGGGTTTCTGTATAAGCCTGATCCGTTTCGACGTAAATATCGTAAATCTTATCTGCAAAACCATCTTCATCTTCTTCACGCAGGTAGTCAATGAATTTTTTTAACACTTCCAAGTTATTATTTAAGGCATCTTCAAAATAGATTAGACTGGCTTGAATACCAATCATGTCTACAATTTGATCATTTTTGGTTGAATTTTTAATTCCTACCTCAAGACGACGACGACGGAGACGAAACTCTCGTAAATAAACATGGAAATCATGGGTCATCTGGTACATCACCTGATAAATAATTTCGTGCTTATAGCGACTTGTACTGTATTCTCGACCAAAAATTTGCTCTCCTTTTATATCATGATTTAAGGCAAGGATAACAGCCTCATTTTTCGTCCAAATCAATGAATAAGGAAAAGTACCTACCTCGCCATAACTTGATGAAGCTGGATATTGGAGAAGAATTAGATTATTATCAATATCATCCGTTTCAAAGCGGGCATTTTCATAATCATCAAGAATGCCGCTAAGGTAGTCAAAAGGCAGTTGAAAATACTCCGAGACACTCCCAATTTCTTCACGTGTCGGATTAAGTACATATGTAAAATTTCTCATCTCTGCCGTAGAGACTAGTCGCTGATCAGCTGACAATTCGTAATTTTTAATCATAATTATATTTTAAAGAGAAAACAAGTCCAACCCTTATAAATCCAGTGACAAAAAAGGATTATCACATCCTTTTTGACTTTTTGTTTTCCTTTACTTTCCTCCCTTTTCTTTCATTTTTGGTTAGCCTTCAATCATATGTTCAGAAAGCCAAATCATTATCCTTTAAATTCACTCATGGATTATTTTGCATACTTTTTGTCACATGGCTCTATACTTAAAGAACCATTTTTTACTTAAAATCCCTACGCACGTCCTCTCTATCAACAGAGGGCAAAAGCGCAAGAATCCAAGTATATGTTCAAGTATACTGTTCTTCTCCTAAAACTTCTGTACACGATTTTAAACACATAAGATAAACCGTAAGGACTGTGAGCTTTTTTAGAAGCAAGGAAGATAAATATGAATCCTCATTTCTACATTTAGAAGCAAGGTTACAACACTTCTTATTATAACATTTCTCTCTGCTTTTCTCCTCTACTTACCCATATCATGATAAAATCAGCAAAAACATCAGGACTCCTCAACTTTCTATTTTACAATCTTTTCGTCTTATTTTTTTGAAAGCATTTTCCAATAGAATAAGCCTCATTTATGCTACAATTAGCCTAAGGTCAAGAAATGCTTGACGTGAAAAAACACTATAAGGAGAATTAGTATGGCAACAATGGTCTTCGTAAACTTTCCCGTGACAGATATTAAAGTATCAACGTCTTTTTATGAAAAACTTGGTTTTAAAAAGAATCCTGATTTTTCTGATGAGCTTGTGAGCTGCATGGTCTGGGATGAAAATTTCTACATCATGCTCCTTTCACACGAACGTTATCAGACTTTTATCGGAGAAAAGACAATCGCTGATACTAAAAATGTGAGTGGTGCACTGGCTGCCTTTACACTCCCTAGCGCGGAGGCTGTCAAAGAATTTGGAGAACGTGCCAGCCAAAATGGTGGACAATCTATTCATCTGGATAATGGTATTCCTGAAGATGTCATGTACGGTCTTGAAGTACAAGATCCTGATGGAAACTGTCTCGAACCTGTTTGGATGGCCATGTAAGACTAACGTATCTTCCAGCTAGAAAGAGAGCCTGACATAAAACTGCAGGCGAATCGGGCAAACAAAAAACGCTTAATCAGAGTATTATGGTGAATCTGCTTAAGCGTTTTTTTCTTCTAGAAATTTTGCCTCAGTTTTTTATTATCATCTATTTTAAACTGTTTAAGTAGGCATCTGTTGCTTTGAAAAAGACAACTTTTCCATCCGAACGAACTGCTCCTAACTCTTTTGCTTGGGCATCTGTAGCCCAGAAATAAAGATAAGTTTCTTTGCCATAAGCATCAATTGGATTCGGTAGCTCTGTTGAGGATTCACTGATTAACGATTTTTCATTTAAGTTTTTATTTGCTTTGCTTGTCAAAGTATAGCCATGGGCTGCTATATAAGCTTCAGCTTCTGCTGCTTTAGCAAGAACTAGATTTTTATAAGTTGTTTGGGGAGGAATAAGTCTATAGAGTTCTGAAATAGATTTTTCACTGCTGCTTGTAGAGGGAGCAGGAGATTCTGAACTCACTGAAGGTTTAGAAGAGCTGCTTTCTTTTGCAACTGATGCCGCAGTGTCCTCCTTTGCTGTAGGAGTGGCAGGAGGTTGAGTAATATTTGATATGCCCAAAGCCACTATAGCACCAAGTAAAAACGAAAACATGCCTACAACAATGTATTTTTTCATCTGAAAATTTTCTCCTTTTTTATCTTCCTCTCTATTATACACGGATTTTCCTCTCGCCTCTTCCCATTTGTTCTAAAAAATAAAACTTTAGAAGTTCAGGGCTTGTTTAGCTTGAATTTTTGTTATAATAATTTAAGTGAAATTTTCATAATCAGATGTTCGTTTCAAGAAATAAACATTGTGCATGAGCAAGAGGAGACGAGATGTGAATTACAACCCTATAAAAATCGGACAAAGAACCTTAAAAACGGCAATTTGTGCCGTATTAGCTATAATTATTGCCGAATTTTTCCATTTAGAATATGCCATAAGCGCAGGAATAATTGCAGTCCTATCCATCACGAACACACAAAAAAGCACTTTTCGTTTGGGATTCATGCGGGTATTGGGACTAATAATCGCAACGCTGTTAGCCTTTATCGTTTTGAATTTATTTCAATTCACCCCTTTATCTTTTGGAATTTTTCTGTTGCTATTTATCCCCATCTCTGTAGCAACAAAGACGAGTGAAGGTATTGTCGTAAACTCCGTCCTGTTTACTCATTATCTCCTTGCTAAAGAAATTAATTTTTCCCTAGTGGGCAATGAATTTTCGTTAATGTTTATTGGGGTAGGCTTAGCACTCTTAGCCAATATATACATGCCCAATAATGAAAAACTGATCCAAAATAATATTCATATTTTAGAAAAAGAATTTAAAAATATCTCCGCCCATCTGGTCATCTGCCTAAACCAGAAACAAAACCTCAAAGCATTAGTAAAACAGTGCGACACACTACTTGAACTCATTGAAACAAGCAGTAAAATAGCTCGTGAAAAATCTGAGAACAATCTGTTGAGGAATAACACTTTTTATCAAAGATATTTTGATATGAGACATATACAAATTACTCTTTTAAAGGATATCATTGTAAAATTGCAAGACATCGATGTTGATAAGAAGCACTTAGCAGAGGTATCAAATATCTTTGAAACCTTATCGCTCACTTATGCTACCGATAATGATGGCAGTGATTTGTTAAGAAAGATTGACAGGGCTTATTTAAATTACCGTAAAATGGAGCTTCCTCAAACACGAGAAGAATTTGAAAATAGGGCAGGACTTTTTCAAGTTCTGCAATTACTTGAATTATTAATCCAGGAAAAAAATACTTTTGCTCTCAGTCAAGTTGGTGATACCTACTAAAAGAAAGTATATAAAAATGTGGCAAAACTTGTTGTCACATTTTTTATATCCCTTAATAATTGAGCTGCAACAAGTTAGAATCTACATGAACTTCTGTTGCAAGATTTCTCATCAAATCGGTAGGACGAACACTCATGATAACTCCTTATGTAGCAAAAAATATTTTATTTTTCAGACTTAACCGCAAAATGACTCGCAGCTACACCACCGCCATGTTTTTGGTAACTTACTTCTGAAAAACCTGCTTTACTGAATAAGGCACTCAAGGCTTGAGCATCCGGGAAGTTTTCTGCAGATTTCTGAAGCCATTGATATTCTCTCAATGATTTTGCGAATATTTTTCCCAGCAAGGGCATAATTTTTTTAAAGTAGAATTCAAAAAGCTGTTTATAAACAGGCAATGTCGGATGTGAGGTTTCAATACACACGACTTTTCCACCGGGTTTTAATACTCGGAAAATTTCTCGTAAAACCACAAGGTAATCTGATGTATTCCTCAATCCATAGCCAATAGTAACGACATCAAAAGTTTCAGGTTCAAAAGGGAGGGCCATTGCATTCCCTTGGACAAATGCAATATTTTTATACGCCTTACTTTCAAGCTTAGCTTGTGCTATCTCTAGCATATTTTCAGAAAAGTCAAGACCAGTCACATTTCCAGTAGATTTTGTAGCTTCGGCTAAATCAAAAGTCCAGTCTCCCGTCCCACAGCATAAATCTAGAATCTCTAAATTCGTCAAATCTCCCATTTTTTCCATTGTTTTAAGGCGCCATAGGTCATGCTGCTTAAAACTAATGATGGCATTCATCTTATCATAATCTGATGAAATGCTATTAAATATTTCATGTACACGCGCTTCATTTACCTTTTTCATGTTCTCATTATAGCATATGCCAGACCTTACTCATCCGCTTCTTGCCTCTTAATTTGCAATATCAAAAAACACTCATACTATGTCTAAAAATCAAACATAACATGAGTGTTTCTAAAAGCAATCCTTGCTCAACTAAACCTTATTTTTTAAGATTGTAGAATGCGTGAAGTCCTTTGTAAACAGCAACTTCACCCAATTGGTCTTCGATACGAAGCAATTGGTTGTACTTAGCCATACGGTCTGTACGTGAAAGTGAACCTGTCTTAATTTGACCAGCATTTGTCGCAACAGCGATGTCTGAGATTGTAGAATCTTCAGTTTCACCTGAACGGTGAGAAACGATAGCTGTATAACCAGCTTCTTTAGCCATTTCGATTGCTTCAAATGTTTCAGTCAAAGTACCGATTTGGTTAACTTTGATCAAGATAGCGTTCGCAGCTCCTTCTTTGATACCACGTGCCAAGTAAGAAGTGTTTGTTACGAAGAAGTCGTCACCAACGAGTTGAACTTTGTTACCCAAACGTTCTGTAAGTGCTTTCCAGCCTTCCCAGTCGTTTTCATCCATACCATCTTCGATAGTGATGATTGGGTATTTGTTTACCAACTCTTCAAGATAATCAATTTGTTCAGCAGAGGTACGTTTAGCACCACCTTCGCCTTCGAACTTAGCGTAGTTGTAAACGCCATCTTCGTAGAATTCTGAAGAAGCACAGTCTAAACCAATCATAACACCGTTTTCACCAGCTTCATAACCAGCTGCTTCGATAGCTTTAAGGATAGTTTCTACACCGTCTTCAGTACCTTCGAAACGTGGGGCAAATCCACCTTCGTCACCGACTGATGTTTCAAGACCACGAGCCTTAAGGATTTTCTTCAAAGCGTGGAAGATTTCAGCACCCCAACGAAGCGCTTCTTTGAATGTAGGTGCACCAACTGGTACAATCATGAATTCTTGGAAAGCGATTGGAGCGTCTGAGTGAGAACCACCATTGATGATATTCATCATTGGAGTTGGCAATACTTTAGCGTTGAATCCGCCAAGGTAGTTGTAAAGTGGAACACCAAGTTCATCAGCAGCTGCACGAGCAACAGCGATAGAAACACCGAGAATAGCGTTAGCGCCCAATTTACCTTTATTTTCTGTACCGTCAAGAGCAATCATTGCACGGTCGATAGCTTGTTGCTCAGTAACTTCATAACCGATGATAGCTTCAGCGATTACGTCGTTTACATTGTCAACAGCTTTTTGAGTACCAAGACCGAGGTAACGAGATTTGTCACCGTCACGGAGTTCAACAGCTTCGTGTTCACCAGTTGAAGCACCTGAAGGTACCATACCGCGTCCGAATGCACCGTCTTCAGTGTAAACTTCAACTTCGATTGTTGGGTTACCGCGTGAGTCAAGGACTTCGCGAGCATAAACATCAGTAATAATTGACATTTTTATCTCCTTATTGTTTTAAGTGCTGTTTGCACTTTTTAATACACTCTGATTTTACTATTTTTCTGCCTTTATTTCAAGTGAAAAACAAAGTAAAAACCGTTTTACACAAGGTATGCGGTTACATTTCTCTCTTTAAAATTTATTGATATTTTCCTGTGAAACAAAGCAACACGTCCCCTTCTTCTCCCTTTGATTTTAAAAATTCCTCTCGGCACACGAAGCACAAACATGTTTCATCTTTATCACAGTAATGCTTAAACATTTAAGCCTCATGATGGCTCTCTCTTCATCAATTGCCCAGATTTAATGTTCTAAGGAAAAAAGCCTCCAGTTGGAAGCTTTTGAAAATTATTTAGCCAATGCTTTTTTAGCTTCTTCAGCAAGAGCTGTGAAAGCTGCTGCATCAGCAATAGCGATGTCAGCAAGCATTTTACGGTTGATTTCGATTTCAGCCAATTTCAAACCGTGCATCATTTTGCTGTATGAAAGACCATTCATACGAGCTGCTGCATTGATACGTGCAATCCACAATTTACGGAAGTCGCGTTTCTTTTGACGACGATCGCGGAATGCGTAGTAGTATGAGTTCATTACTTGTTCTTTAGCTGTCTTGAAAAGACGGTGCTTAGAACCATAGTAACCTTTAGCGAGTTTCAAAATACGTTTACGGCGTTTGCGAGTTGCAACGCTATTTTTAACACGTGCCATGTGTGTTCTCCTTGTTTCTTAGAAAATTTTTATCCTGTCATCGACAGTTCATTTAAATGGTTATTGATTTCGAGTGAAATCCTATAAGTCTTATGTAGTGCTTATGAGTTAATCAGTCGTGAAAAGTTATTCGGGATAGCAATTGCTCCATGCATAACAGTCCACTGGACTGTTATTAACGCATGTTCGCAACCATACGACGGATGCGTTTGAAGTCACCTGCTGAAACCATACGGCCTTTACGGAGTTGACGACGTTGTTTTACAGTTTTACCGTGCATACGGTGTGAAGTGTAAGCGCGGAAGCGTTTGAGGCCGCCATTACCAGTACGTTTGAAACGTTTAGCTGATGCGCGGTGTGTTTTTTGTTTTGGCATTTTAATTCTCCTTGGTTAATAATTAAGAACCTTAGTTCTTTTTGATTGGCGCCAATTGTAAGAACATTTGACGACCATCCATTTTGGCTTTTTGCTCTACCACAGCAATATCTTTTACTGCGTCAGCAAAATCATCCATAACTTGACGACCCACATCTTGGTGAGTAATCATGCGACCTTTAAAGCGAATCGAAACTTTAACTTTGTCTCCTTTTTCAAGGAACTTAGTGGCTTGACGAAGTTTTGTATTGAAGTCATTTTTATCAATGACTGGGCTCAAACGCACTTCTTTCAAAGTAACAGTGGCCTGTTTCTTCTTAGCTTCTTTTTGCTTTTTCTTTTGCTCAAACATGAACTTAGTATAATCCATGATTTTTGCAACGGGTGGTTCTTGATTTGAAATCAAAACCAAATCCATGTTAAGGTCTTCGGCCTGAGTGAGTGCAACAGCTGTTGGTGTTACACCAAGCTGTTCTCCTTCAGCACCGATAAGACGTACTTCGCGTGAACGAATCTGACCGTTCATCAAAGGTTTTCTGTTGTCTTGCTTTGCTATGTCTATTCTCCTTCTAAAATATTTTTTAGAAAAACAAAAGCGGAACGCACAGTGCGCCCCGCTAATGAAAACATTCGTTTCGTGAATAATTCCATTTCGTTGCCCAGGGCTATTACCACTCAGGCGAGAAGCGGGTGCTTCTGCTTTTCAACTCCTCCATTATACCACAAAAAATTTTTATGTCAACATTCAATGTCTGTCAGTTCGTGTCGTGATTTTTCGTATTCTAAAAAAATATACTTTATCAATCATTCAGGATAGAAAAAAACTGAAGATGTACCCTTGCACAACTTCAGCCTTGATTTTTTACCTGTATTCATGTAAAATAGTCAAAGTTGATTAATGCAAGAGCGAATTGCTTTAATCGATGAGCTCCGAGTGTCCGCTCGGGGCTTTTTTGTCGATTTCTTTATAGTACTATTATACTAAAAAAAGGAACTAAATGCAAGCAATCATGCTAAAAAACATAGCTTTTTTGCAAGAGCTAATACCTACGCTTTCCTGACTTATTTGCTTGTCTCACATGTCTAATTCCTCTGTCAGGATTCCCTTTTGTAAGAAATTTTTGAGCACTTATTCCAGCCATATTTTTATACTTCTCATATTCTTCTCTCCAGCTGCCATAAAATAACTCTTCTAGTTTGCCTTCAGCTTTATCAATGATCATTTTCCCCATTGTTAAAGCTCCTTCTTTAGTCCAACGTCTAGCCTGCTTTTTCATGCGATAACACAGCTTTGTATGGTTGCTTTCTAATACTCCAATCCCTCCTGGTTTAATTCCTCTTTGTTCTGGTAATTTAGTATAAGAAAAATTATTTAAAAGTTTATTCTTGAATTTTTTAAATTTCTCCTCAAAATCCAAGTCACCTTCTCCAATATAGCTTTCAGCGGTATCAAGGACAGCCCTAGCACTTTTTTTACTATATTTTTCAATTGCACTAAAAAGCTTCTCCTCCAAAATCGAGGGGAAGTTTTTCATCATGTCAGAAATCAGGCGATTTAAATGATACCTATCCCAAAAGTGTTCATGCCTGCAATGAAAAGCTTTTGCAATCTCCTCAAAAACATATGGTGTATAACCATGTCCCATATCAGAATTAGTTATAATCAAAGTATCTCTGCTAATATCATAATAGTTATGTAAATAATCTAAAACTTGATCTCTAGCATCTTTATTATTATCAGACCAAATTTCATGTTTGTTAATGGTTTTTCCCTGCTTTCCATACTCCTTCTCTACACCTTCATGAATAATAAAATGTGCAAAGTCAGTCTTACTTACTTCATTTTCAGCATCAGGTGTACTAATTAATACCCCATCTCCTTCGATATGAAGAACTTTTATTTTTATTTTGTCAATCATCTCCTCTTCTTTGAAGAAACGATACTCTTCTTTTTCTGCATACAGTCTTGTAGCCTGTTTCCTAGCATTTGCCACCATATCTTTAGTGATATTTAAATATAGTAATTCTTTGAAATGTAATGCTGCCTTACGACAAGGCAAGTCTACGACAGTAGTCGCTAATTTATAGAGCAAATATTTTGAAATTCGACTATATGGTTCTAATTCTAAATATTCATCGACTGGATAGCGACGTACTCCTTTTTTTATATAACACCTTCTCACTAGTGTCACTTCTCCAAAAGTAAACATTACCGTTCTCTCAGCTGTTTCTTTGTATAACCAACCTTCTTTTTCTAAAATACGCCCCTGTTCACGGTCAATACGCTTCATCTCTGATAAAAATAGTCTTATTTCTCTCTTTTGGTGCTCTAATCTCCACGCCTCTTCGTTAAACGTCATAAAAATTCCATTCTCATATTATATTTTTATTATAATTTGTGAGCAGTCTTTAATCAAGAATTTCTAAACAAAAAAGAAAAACGCATCAAGCGTTTTTTATTATTTATGAGAAGGTTGAAATGCTTTTTCACGTAAATAAGGATTCCCCCCTACGAGACTGTCTAAAAATTTAAAAGTAAGTAATCTCGCTCCAAGAGTAAACAATGAAATAACTATCGTTAGTGATATTGACCAAATAATATCCAATTTAAAGCCGCTATTCAAAATAAAATAAGATATGACAATCATAAATACAATACCGACAATCTGCAGAGGATATACAGGCCCTATATGTATGAAATGACAAATAATTAAATAAAATAAAGGAATCATAATAAAAATAAGTATCTTAAAAACAATATGAAGTTCAGACAAGTTATTATGTACCCAAATCATTGGATTGTATAGGATAGACAAGTATTCTAACTCTTCAGGTGATTTTGGAATCATACTGTTTGATGAACTAAAAAATAGAGGAGCAAAATATATTACATATATTGCTATTTCAGGAAAAGCAAAAATCGCAATGACTATCCCAATAATTAATTCAATCATAATACATCCCTCTCCCATCCTGTAGTTGATTTAATTATATCAGATTAAGAAATAAAAATCTTATTATTTCAAAAATTATTTCAGTGTGGACTTCACTTTCTTTATTTCTGAGTATTCAATTTCACGGAATCTATTGAGATCATTTACAGCACTATCAAATTCTTGTACTAAGACATCACGACCTAAACGAACTGAAGCAAGTTCCTGCTGAAGAGATTCTGGAGAGGGTTCTACCTTTTCACTTGCTTCTTCTTTAGAAAGCGCAGCTTTTGCTGCCTGGTTCAGTGTAACAATTTTATCATCCAACTCATCTAATTTATCTTGTGCCTCTTGAATTTTATTTTCTAATTGATCTTCAAGTTTTTGCATCTGGTTTCCTTCATTGACACCGTGTTCAATTAAAAAGTTCATTGCACTTACTAATTCATGAAGTGACGAAATAACAGGTTCTTTTTTTAGTGGAACAGTCCCATTATACAAACTAAGTTGCTTCATTAATGTCTCACCTGTCATATATCTATTGCGTGAAGCTTTTTTATCATTCATAAAATAAAAGAAGTCGTTCTTCTTTAAATATAAACTGAACTCCCCATTTTCCAATTTATCAATTTTATATCCTGGAATAAAAAGCTGACCATGATTAGCTACGCCAAAATCAATATTCATGTAATAACCACGTGAAGTAACTTCATCAATTTGCCAGGACTCAAGATTAACTTGATAATCAAAATCTTCTTTTTTGCTTTCTATCTTTTCTTCATATCGCTCCAACGCTTCTTCAATGGAAATGACTAAATTATTATTTTCGAGTTTTTCTATTATAGCTTCCAAATTATATTTTTCTGGATTACTTTTCGATAAACTTCTTCCACGAGTATTTTTTATTTGTGGCTCATCTAATAATTTATAAGTTGTATGCTTACCAGAAAAATCCACAGATAAATTTAAAGCTGCAGCTTTAATTTTAAAATCTTCTAAGTTATGGGAATGCTCTAACAAGAAGTCCAAACGTGATTTTATTTTCTGTTTAAAGATATTTTCAGTTTGCCACATGGTATATTTTTTGTGAGAATTTTGAGAAGTTTTTTGGATAATTTTCGCTCCAGCTTTTGCTGCATGTTTATCAGAAATTTGCTCATAAACTTTCTTTGTTCCTTTTTGCCAGCGAAAAGATTTTCCTGTAGTTAAATTTGTAGAGTTAAAAATAATATGGTTATGGATGTGCTCTTGATCAACATGAGTAGCAATAACAAACTCATATTCTCCCCCAGTTAGCTCTAGGACTGTTTTTCTTCCAATTGCATGAATTTCTTCAGGCGTTAAATCATCTTCAGGAGAAAAAGATTGTATTAAATGATGCGCAAGTACCTGGTTATTTTTTTCGAGACTTGTTTTATTAAAAACCATCTTTCCTGTTTCAGTATCTAAAATATAATTTGTTCCTCTGGACATAGCTTTTAATTCTTTTGTCCACATAAATTCTTGTGTTGCATGGTAGACATCTGTTATACCATGACTTGAAACAAGTTGTTTATTTACTGTTTTATTTGCACTCGTAATATAAGGAAAAATATTATCCAGATGGCTTGTGTTTTCTTTTTTATCAACTAGAGTTTTTGTTGCATTCTTTATATATTCTTCAGATTGTTTCAAATGTTTCATTGTATGAACAACAAAATGTTTAGTATAAACCATCTTCAAATGATCCTCTCTGTTTTTATTTCTTTAGCCAGTTTATTTGAAATAAGATTCTTTACTTCCAAAATTAAATCCGTTAAATCTTGAATATCTTCAGGTGCAATTTCCTCAAATTGATGCGCCAATTTTGCCATCTGATTAATATTATTTCCCATACGCCGCACTTCATTATTCAATTCAAGAAGTTTTGAATAATCCACAACCTTAACCTCTCCAGTCAAACATAAAATTCGAGCATAATTCTGAAAATTATTAAATGGACCATCTTCAATTTTCTTTTTTAAATATTCATTTTCTTCTTTTGAGAAACGTACTTTTCTTTCATAAGGCCTCTTCAACTTATATTTATTTTCCACGTCCAGTGTCTCCCTCCCATCTTGGGGTAACTGCTTTTGCGAGCAGAGCAACATGTCCCCATGTTGCGATATTTTATAAAAAGGCAGCTCAATTTGTTGAGCTACCTCTTTATAATTTTTGGGGAAATCCCCAATCCCCTTTTCTCTATCGCAATCTTTATTTTTTAAAATTATTTTATTTTTTCTGAAGGTACGACCGTATTAATTGGAATACGTGAAACTTCATTTTTAGATTTACTTTTTGTCAACTTAGAATGTGAAGAATATGCGAGAACAATTTCATCAAGAAGTTCTTCATAGTCTTTTTTTTGCATATTTTTGAGACTTTCAATTGCCAAATAGTAATCATCAAGCTCAATATCAATTTGAGATTCTTCATAACCCTGCACAAGCTTTTCTAGGCGCTTAATCAACTGTACTTTCTTGATCCTTTTTCGTCTAGGATGCACACGTGGATTCTCACTTGTAGGATCAATCAATAGTATTTGAGCGATAATAAATTGTAAATTATCCATTTTCATTTCGTTCATCTGTCTTACCTCTTTTCGTTTTTTGTTTTTGTTTATTTAACCCTAACCGATTCATTAACGATTGCGTTGAGGATGAGACTTTTTTGGCTCATCATTTGAAATTGCTTCCGATTCCTCTGGCTTGTCTGTCTTCTTTTTCTCGTTAGCTACAGCCAATCTTTCCTCAAATTTATTTTGAGGCTGCTCTAAACCATAAGACTTATTTAATGTTTTTTCAAGCCCTTCTATCATTGTCTGAGCTTGTTTAGTTATTGCATCAAAAGAACCTTCTAATTCTTTTAAATCTTTTCCTTGATTTGTCCAAGATGAGAGATAGGCAAAAGAATAACTACTTGCATCAACCTTTAGATGATTACTAACAATATATGCGACAGACTCTGCTTCAAATTCTTGTTTCCTGTAGGTCTTATCACCAAAAACAGCTGAAGAATTAGTATGAAGCATTACATGTGTAACTTCATGAATAAGTGTCTTCAAAGTCATCTCTTTTCCCATGTTTTTATTAACCACAATTTGTTTATCATCTGGCGAATAATAACCATTTATTCCCCCTCCTGTTTCTTTAATTGTAATAGGTACTGGTGAAATTTGTTCAATCGCTTGAAAGACTTTAATAAAATGTTCAGAGCTTCCTAGCTTTTCTTCAAGATTATAAATTGGTTGAGGCAAAAATTCAGGATTTTGAGTTTGAGAAACATCGAAAACTGGAACAAGCTTAAAAGTCATTTCCTTTATTACTTCCCCATTTTCATCTAGCATTGGTTTATTATCTTTATCTTTTTTTATATAAGGATTCGGTGCATAGATGTAAAGTGCCTTACTTCTTTTTTTACTGGAGATTCTAGTTCCTTCCATTTATTGAATGAGGCTACATTTTCAGCTTGAGGATTTTGAGCAAGGATAAGTCGAATATTTTTCTGAGAATATTTATGAAATTTTGATATAAAATTAAGATAGTTTTTAAAGACATCCCCTTTTAAATAGTCTTGAATGCCTTCTTTTAAATGTTCAGATAATGCTTTATAATCCTTAGTTTTTACAAGCTCAACTAGTTTCGGATCAGGAGTTCTTTCTTGCGCTTCAGAGAGAGTATTCAATCTTCCCTCATACATGTCCACAAAATAATCAATAGTTGTATCTCTATACCTTAACTCTTGTCCTTCTTCAACAGAAAGTTCATAAGCTTCTTGCCCCCCTTCGAAAAAGAACTCGTTAAATTCTTGATCAAATATTTGAGCTTCTTTACTCTTCAAATCTTGAAGGTAACTTCCTTTTGATGCACGTACATCTTCTAAAAACTTTTGCCATGCAGCATCCATATCAAGCGAAC
This sequence comes from Lactococcus garvieae, assembly GCF_016758115.1. Taxonomy (GTDB): domain Bacteria; phylum Bacillota; class Bacilli; order Lactobacillales; family Streptococcaceae; genus Lactococcus; species Lactococcus muris. The sequence continues at coordinate 20,441 of NZ_WIVG01000019.1, read as the reverse complement.
CATTTTCTGATTTTATATCTTCCCATTTCACTTCTGAACTGTTTATACGTTCTTCAAAAACTTCCCTAGAAATTTGCTTAAAATCAAATAAAGTTGCGGCGGCGTTTCTTTCATTTTTCATATTATTTTGTCTCCTTTTTTGAAATTTTTACTTATATTTTGAAACAAAAAAAGCTATGAATTGATAAAATTCATAGCTTTTCTATTTTTTAATGTATACTCTTTTTATCTGTACTGATTACCGTAATAAAAATAATCTCCATTTTCCATTTTTATAGCAATAGCGACAATATACTTTTGAACGAGTACCATCTTTTTCGGTACCAAAATCTTTTTCTTTTTTTATTTTTCCAGCGCATGACTGACATAAAAACATATTTTTATTCCTCGTAAAGTCCATAGTAAACTTTTTCAATATTATACAATACAGCTTTATATTTTGTCAATGTGTGTCCACTACATCAAAAATACCTATATGGAATTTTTTTGATATAGTATTAATTTTTTTTAATCGTAAAAGTATAAAAAAATATACAAAACCATATTGTTATAACGATTATAAAAATAAATGGCAATGAATTATCTTAATAACAATTTTAAAATCGTTATATATAAAATATAACCCTAGTCCTCTAGCATACATCGCAATAAATTTAGCTCTTTTGGTTAATAATACTACTTTTAAATTCGTTATATCCTAACACCTCAAAAGGAAAGCTAGTAAAATTTGATTTTATTATCTTATTCGTAACAAAATAAGCTTCTAGCGTATAATCCCCTTCTAACTTCATATTCTCACAAAGTTTTTCTAAATTTTGCTGACAGTACTCCACCCTACGTGAAAATTTATGAGCTTTTGATTTTTTTCCTAGAAAATACTCTTTTTGGTCTCCCATTGCATCTTTCATTGTTTGGCTTAATCTCATATACTTCACTTCAATTATTAGTATTCTTTTTCGTTGCTTATCTATTACGAACAAATCATAGTCACCTAAGTCTCGGGGATGATTCCCCTTTGGATCTAATTTATATAGCTCCTTATCTACATAAATCTCATATACTTCACCTTTAAATAGAGAAGAAATATCTCCTACTATTTTTTTTTTCATAGTATTTTTTCCACTCACTTAATACATTTAGTGTATTAGAAAATCCTATATTATAAGGTAGGATGAAGTTCATGACTCCATCTACCCATTCTTTTTCTAAAAAGTAAAGCGATGCTGGAGAGAAAATCATTTTATCACCATTCACTATAATAGGCTTTGCTGATATCTTATTCTCTCTCTTCTTCTTCTCCCAAATGGGGATTATATTGTTAATTGATATTTTCTTGCTATCCAATATCAAGAAACTTAAGACACTATAAAAACTTTCTATTGGAAGATTTGTTCTCTCTACATAGAATTCTGCAAAGTCATTTATTTTACCTCTTACAACATTTCCTTTTGTAATTATAGCTTCTTTTTTTTCTAAATGTAATATAGTTCTGTTATCTGAAAATAGCACCAGAAAACTAATAAGAGCTTCAAAATCAATATTTGTATCTTTAGAAAATGCTTGACAAACTTTTTCAAACATCCTATTGTCTATTTTTTTATCTCTATTTGTATACTCACCATATTCATACTTTAACTTTATAAGTTCATTACTAAATTTGTAATACTGTTCTGTTTCAGAAATATTGATTACAAAATTCTCCTCAATCTCCAAATCGAACCAGTTAGTTGCACCGTATGAATAGGCATCAGAAAGCATTTGAAAATCTAATATATATTTACCATATGCTAATAATTCATCAATCACATCTTGTGGAGGTATTAGCACATTCTCTTGTCTCTCAGTAAGTAAATTTTCTTCAATTAGATATTCTAAAATAGGACGATAAACACGTGCTTCTTCTCTTAAATTAATCGTTTGTCTTTGAAATTTTTCTAACTTTTCAAGTTGTAACTTATTTTTTTGCGATAAAGTTGTAAGACGTCTATGATGTATATCTATTTCAAAGAGGATAGTTGAGAGCACATTTTGTAACTTTATATTTAAAATGTCTTTGTCATATTGGGAAAATATTAATATTAAATCGTCTCTAATTTCATTTCTAAAACGCTTTATTATTGGTAAAATATTTTCTTCCGAATATATTCCTGGTTTCAAATCTAGTTTATGAATTATTTTAGAAATACTTTTTCTTACTTTTTTAAAAGAATTAAATTGAGGAACTTCAAATTTTATTAATGGTTGAATATAATATTTAATTTCTAATTCAAATACTGTAGAAGTGCGACCTAAATGATCAGTTTCCTTTATTTTTTCAACCATCTGGTCTTCTTCAAAAAAATCGGCCCCTTCTAATATATCTAATAAAAGAGTATTTTCAAACTCTAATGTCCCTTTCAACAAATTATCTTCTAATATTTTTTCCCACAAAGGACTTACAAAGATTGCCTGACTAATATTACTTTTTGAAAAAAATAGTTTACTATAATATAAATTTTCTATTAACGGACAATTTTCACTAGAAATTTCCTTCAGAAATTGTTTAGAAATTATATTAATCTCTAAAATATTTCTTTTATATTTTTCCAAAATAATTTTTTTGTTCTTACTTATGGAATTGATTATTATTTCACTAAAAGATGTTAATTTTTCAAGGTCCTTTATATCCAAGTCACTTAATATCAAATCACACTCTTTATAGATAATTTTTTTATTCCCTTCACAAAATATATCTATACCACTCGTCCCACTTTTTGAAACTAAAGACAGGTTAGTTTCATCTTTTTCTACTATTTTCCAACTGTGAATATCAGAGTAATCTTGCTCTAATTCGAATGGGTATGTTCCTTCAAGTTTATCAAAAAATTCCATGTTATCATAAACTGTATAATATGGAGGAAAAACAAAATTTAAATCTAATGCTCCCTCATTTACTATTTGACTACTTGATTGCCACACTCGAAAATAGGCATCCATATTAGCAAAGGATATTAATTTATCACTATCCTGTTGTTTTTTAATAAAAAAATCTACAATACTTTTAATATCTATTGCATTATTGATTATTCCAACCACACTACTTGCATTTAAAATTAAATTTTCATTTTTATTAAAAAAATTAAATTTGGAAAAATTCGGAGAAATACTATCAGTTTCTATTCCAATAAATTCTATTTTACTAGAAGATTTAAACTCAAAGACTCTTATTTTTCCATCCTGGCATAGCCCAGCAATCTGATAGTCATTATTTTTTAGTTTCTCTTTGATTTCATCCGATAAATTATTTACATCTGGCACGCATATAATTAAGTTGTTTTCACTTAAAAATGCAATTGAATTTACCAAACTAGTAGATGAGCCACTGTCTTTATCTATTAACTTTATACTATAAAATGAGGCAGCTTTACTTCTCCTAAAACTAGAGAAGTTGCTATTCAAGATTCTATAAAAACTACGCCAAACCGCTTCCTCATATTCTTTTTCTCCAATTTCTCCTTCAACTTTTTCAATAAAACATTCCTTCATCAAAGGTAAAAATAGCGGGTAACCTTTTTGAGGAGTAAAAAATTCATATAGTTCCGTATTCACACTTTTAAAACTTTTAAAATATTTTTCTAAATTTTCATTCTTGAATTTACCATAATTTTGATATATAGCTTCAAAATATTCCTCGGGAGGGCATTCAAACTTATAATCATCAGTAACTTTAGTTTTATAATTGTCCAAAATTGATATAACTAAATCTTCATATTTCAAAATTTCACACCAAATTGGTTTTAAATTTTGATAATCGGAGATTAAAGATTCAATTATAAATAACGTTTCATATGTATCTTCTGACCCATTGCCAATAAATACCTTATGAAACTTATTATCAGAAAAAAATCTTATATTCCCTTTATCGATAGGGAATGCTTCTCCGGGATTTTCTTGAAAGTAATTATTAATAACTTTATCGTAAAACTCAGTAAATTCAATATAAGAATCTATCTTCTTACTTCCTAGAATTAAGTCTTCATTTTTTATTAAATCTTTATTTAATTGATCAACTATTCCTAAAAACCGTCTATTGGGAAACCATGAAGTCAAAGAATAAATTGCTTTTGATAAAGTTTCCAAATCGTACAATAATAAAAATGAATTGTCCATATAAAATCTCCTATGATATTTACTAAAAGTGCTTTATCTTCTTTATTGATACTAGCTTATCTAATGCAATAAATTATATACCTATTGTTGTATCAATATAAGTATTAGCACAAAATAGGTAGATAAAAATATAATTAGTAAATGCCTAAATTTAAAGCTTTACTTTTTGAAAATGTGTATCCTAAAATAAAAACCTTGGCTGACTATACAGAACAAGGTTTATACACTAACTTTTAGTGATACATATGTAATTAGCGGTTACTTAACAGCGCCTTTCAAAGCTTTACCTGCTTTAAATGCTGGAACTGTAGCTGCAGCGATTTTAATTTTTTCACCTGTTTGTGGGTTACGACCTTCACGAGCTGCACGTTCACGAGTTTCAAAAGTTCCAAAACCAACCATTTGAACAGATTCACCTTTAGATAGGAACTCTGTGATAGCCTCTACAAAAGCTTTTACAGCTTTGTCTGTGTCCGTTTGTGTCATTCCAGTTTTAGTCACCATTGCTTTTACAAGTTCAGTTTTTGAAATCACTATATTCTCCTCTTACCTATTTAGACTAGGCACTTTTTCTTTAATATTTAGTTTTTATTATAACATAAATTTATCCTAAAAAACTTACATTTTCAACCTTTTTGATGCCCCTTCTGTAGTTTTTTCTTTTTGCTCTTTTTCTTGTTTTCGTTCAGACCTAATGAGTTGTTCAGATAGAATTTGTCTCAGGTTTGAAACACCTACTTTAAAATCTTTAACCCAGTTATCTATATCACTTATATCAGCACCGTCCTCAACAATTTCATAAGCCGCTTGATCTATTCCCTCACGTGTGTCCTGGAGTTGTCTTTCTTGATACTCCAACACTTCTTCCAATTGTTCGTCGCTCAAATATTGTAATGAAGAAAACTCCGACTCTTCTATAGATAAATAAAATGGTGTCTCCTTTATTATTTTTTCAAATGCCTCAGGAGTAAAAATCTTTTTATATTCCTTGCCTTTTTGCATAGTTCCTCTAAGCCTTTCCTCGATAATTTCTTCTAATTTTTCAAAATCAACATCTCTATCCCAGCCATCTTCACTTGGATTACGATTCCCTGTTAAATCTCCAAATGGCGAGAATGTATTCATTTCATTGAGCAGCTCTTTATAGTCTCTCCCCCAATAAAAAGGTTGTACAGGTTCTGTAAGGTCTAATAACACCATAAAATCATCTGGAACATCAAAAATATGATAGTGGCCATGCCCTTCTTCTGCTGTCCATGGTTCAATATAATCTTCATCGACTAAATCTGCAGCAAACCTATCTTTATAATCCAAACCAGTAAGAATGCCATAATCAAACCCATCCAAAGCTTCACCAATAGTCGAACTCTCATATTTTTTCTTGTTTTCAGGAATCTCTTGAGCGTATAGTCCTCTTAACTCAGGATCATTAATATCCCACTCAATGTCTGTAATTTCAAGTTCATTAACCCATTCAACCAATTCTTTAATACTAATTTTTTTTGTACTTTTTTCTCGCCCCAGGACTTCTTCAGCAGCCAGATTTTGATGAAAGTCTTCTGTTGGTTCAATCGCTTTTGAAATAATTTCATTATTCTCTTGTCGATAACTGAAAAAATTATGAGCGATGAGTTTAAATTCACTATAGGTCATTTGTCTGACTGCTTCCGTAACAAAGATGTTCATTGCTTCAGCATTTTGACCATTTTTAGCCTGTTCTACGATTTCTTCTCCAAGTTCTGAAAGTACACTCGTAAGGAAATAATCTCCCAATTTATTGATTATATCTCCCACAATAGTAGTATAATAACCAACATTAATAGCGGACTCTTCCTGGACTTCTTTTTTTATTTCTTTAATTTCTTTTTGATTCATAATTTCCTTTCTTTTCTAATTCCTTGCGCTCTTTATTAATGGCTTTTGAAAACTCTTTTAGATTCCTGATATCTTTAAAACCCATTTTAGAAGTAAATCCTGTTCGAAGAACAATATTTTCAATTCTCTTAATATCATTCATCAAAATCCTTTGTTGAAAAGCTACAATAATAAAAGCAGCTAACAAACATCCTATTAAAAATAAACCTCCAAAAAGCAATCTAACTCCCTCAAAAGATTGTTCCCATTGCTCAATAGTTACATTATTCATGACTTAAAATTCTCCTTTTATTCATTTTTTTGAAAATGTGACATTAAGAATGTCTTGAATACTCTTAAATTCTCCTTCAATACTTGTACAATCAACCTGCACGTCCATCACTTCTGCAACACATTCACTGCTTTCTTTTGAGATATTAATTCTAATATCAAAGTAAGTCATGCTTCTATTGTCAACTAAAGATAATACAGTATATTCTCCCCAAATAGGACATTCGTCAACAACCATATATGAAGTATCAATTTGTTCCGATTTCACTTGCTCATTTATCTGTATAAACAATTTAGTAAATTCCGGTAATCCCTCTAAAAAGCTTAAGCTACCATTCGTATAATGTTCAAAAATCTCTGCTTCACAATCTTTCCAAGACAGCTTTGTTAAATTATTGATTATTTTTGTATTTGTAAGTTCAGTTTTAAGTTCCATATATATTTCCTTATTAAGTAACTAAAAAAGTCAACCAACTGTTGATTGACTTTTTAATCTTAACGACCATGAAAGTAATTGATTTTACTATTTGTTGTTACCTTTTAAATTTCATAATTATTATTCATTTCTTTTGAACAGTTGGTGTGAATCAACAATACTTGGATCCCAAATTACATCATCAGTATTTGCTCCAAATTTTCTCAATGAAACCTTTATTCCCTCGATATTATCTTCATTTCTGACAAGAAATCGGCGCTCCCCACTAAAATGGTATCCTCTTTTCACTAATTGGATATCTGATTCATGGATTGGAATATTATATTCAGCAAACTTAAACATTATATATCGCACATAGTCTAAGTACTCCTCTGAACCAAGTTGATAATCCTTCTCAATCTCATGAATTTTTTCTTGAATCAAATCAGGCATAAGGTCTAGGAAATTAAGATTTAGTCTTCCTAATTCAAACAGATAACCGAAATCCGGAAATTTTTCTAAGAAATACATGCTTTCATTAGTCTTGTAATTGCTTTCCGAAGTGTTATTCGTCTTTTTTTCCTTAAAAGTGTCTGTTACAAAGTCAAAATAGAATAATGAGTAAAAATTGCTCAAATCTATAAGATCTGCAACATTAAAATAGGTATTCCGATCATAATGTTTAATGTCTTGCAAATCCTCTCCATTAGAGACTGCTATGTTCAAAGGATAATATAAATTTACCGTATTTCGAGATGTCTTCTTACTTCCTTTTACATCTTCAAAATAACCCTTGAAACAACTTGAATCTTCTCGTGCAAATAATAGAATTGGATACTCTTCTTCAAGTATTTTTTTATCTAAATCAAGTAAAGGCTTGTAAGATGCTATCTCCCAGCTTTTATTTGAATTAGCTGCTAAAAAATTTTTATAAATAAGCACCTCTGGCACTCTATCAATTCTTTTTTTCATTATCGATAAAAATCCATAAGATATCAGTTGCTTTTCATGCCTACCATGCCCCTTAACGTACTGTGCAATTTCTTGATTGAGTTTGAAAACAACGTTTCTAATTTCTGAATTCACAACACGCATGGCATCTTTTTTAGGCAATTCAATTATTTGTTTTTTTATCGCTTGGAGATCTTTTTGTCTACAAACACTTCTATTCTGACTCATACAGCATCCTTTCTAATTAGCTTCGCATATTTTTCATATAAAGGTTCTCGAGGCGTACCAAAACCAATATTTTTAGATAAATAAAACCCTTGAATATGAGAATACCTGTCATTTGTTCTGTAGTATATATTCACACATGTTTTACTTAAAACATCATCATTCGGAGTAACTCCTAACTTCTGCCAAATATCCGCAACCACTAGAGAGGACATTAAGTTAATACTACTTATCCCCCCCAGCTCTCCATCATCTAATAAGTGTATAGTATAAGTTTCATAATCAATACACAAATTCATTGCCTTGTATGCAGTGAGATTCCCAAATTGACCTATATAGATATATTCATTATCGCCTATAGAATTTGCAATAAAACTTTCTAATTTTCCAATTCTCCCATCTGGAAGGGGTTGAGCTTTAAATTTCCATTCCATATAAAATTTACCAAGTTCATATGCATCATGATTTCCAGATATTTTTGAAAGCATAAAGTTCATCAGAGAAGGCATAGGCACATCTATTCCTTCTTTTTTACTTGCATGTATCGTATTACTGATTTGACCTTTTCTAATTGCCTGCCTAAATGCCGCCTCACTCATTTTCACATCAAACTGTCTCATAAGCGATAGACATTCCGAAACTTTTAAATAATTATTATACATCGAGACCTCCATTTTATTTTATAGTAATATTTTATTACATTAAATGCACTAGGTCAAGTGTTTTAATAACATTATTTTTGTATTAAACTAATTACTTCACGGCTAAGCAGTTCTGAGGTGTATTTTAAATATATTTGAAAAGCATAGACTTGATATTCTTTTTTTAGATTTTCCTTGAATACGTTGTATTTTTCAATTTCATCTAAATCATTTCTCTTTATATTTGGAGCAGCCTCTAAATATTGATTTCCATTTACAAAAATCTCCACTTTTCTTCCTGTCCATTCTTTATTTCTTTGTAGGAAATTTAAAAGAGCACCCTCTTCAAAAAATATTTTTTTCTCGTATTTATTTTTTGGAGTTGCAATATACAAGTTGATATTATTATTTAATTTAATCATGCTCTTCTCTTCTACTTCATTATCGTTAACTATCAAATTTTTATTTTCTCTATGTATGTTTTGTTTCATATTTAACTTCCTCATTTACTTGTTTTTTATTATGTCAGATAGAAAGGTAGAATTTTCCTGTTTTCTACTTTTTATATCTTATAATCGGGACTACTGCATTAACAGCTTGTCCTGTTCTACTTTCTTTTGCTATGTCTATCTTTTCTTCAAAAACAGACTGCCTGGGCTTTTTTAATTCTTGTAGCATGGCGTTCCAATCATTATTTGTCTGACCTCCTATTAATTTAGGAACGTGGGGAACAACTGGAATATTTTTAACTCTAAATTCTTTAATAAAGTCTTGTGCTGGCTGCATGTCCTTTTTCAATTTATCATTCCATTTTATTTCATCATTATCCACCGCCAGTATAACCTTTAAAAAGTCATGTGAAGAAAAAGCTCCTTTCCCCATGAGCTCATCGAAATCATCTAGATATGTTGCCTTCTGTTCTTCTTTAGATTTTTCTAAATCAGGTCGCATAATATTCGAGAGCAATTTTGAGATTGTTCCTTTTCTCAAGCCGTTCATTGAAACAAGTATTGCATCTCCCATCTTATTTTTGAAAAGTTCATAATAACTCATCAAATCAATAGGCGCTTCGAAAGCTATAATTTTTAATGGACGTTCGGAAGACATTTCTTGTGGAGTAGGAGGCTTCCCCACTTTTACTGTCATTCCATAAAATCCATCTCCATGAGATTTTTTAACTGCATGACGTTTACCATATAATGAATTATCTTGTATACCTTGAACTGCCATTCCTTGCATTTTCCCTTTATGGTCAAATGCCTTAAATACAGCAACAGGTTCATATTCACCTGTATCCCTATTTTTATAGTTTGCTTGAGACAGAACGCCTTGAGAAATAAAAAAGTCTATCGTTTCATCCGATAGACTTCGTTTATTTTTAAAATATGATCGCATTAAGCTCGTATCCATCTCATCTTTGAGATAGTATTTAAACTCCTTCCGTGGCTCTACTGATTCTGTAAAATTCCCTAATTGCTTTCCTGTAAGATAAGTAATAGCTTCTTTCCTGCTGCATTCTTTCATCAATTTAACTAAATTTATTGGCCCTCCACCAATGCGTTGAGCATTCCAATAAAAATAGTTCTTTTTAGTGACTAATTTTAACGAATCATGCTCTTCCCATGCATAGTCTTGTCCTACCTTTCTCAACCTCATTCCTAGACTTAAAGCAACTTCTATAATATTCTTGTTGCTTGCCTCTTCAATCATCCTCTCACGATCGTTATGGGTGTGTAGAACACGTGATGCTTCTATATTCAGCCATTCTTCTCCTTTCCAAAAGAAAAACAACCTATATACCTAGATTGTTTTCTTATTTTATAATTTATGACCTTTTGTTTTAAATTCACCTTGTCCTGGTGTTAACTCTTTCTTTGCTTCTTCAGCTTTTTGAAGTCTCTCTTCAAATTTGTTACGAGGTTGAGATTGCTTCTGAGATAAGGAAAGTTCTGTCGCAAATTTCACAAATTGATGAAGCGATTCTTCAACATCTGGAAGGTGATCATCCCAATCATCAGCCACGTAGTAATAAACCAAATTTGTATCAAATTGAGAACGCCTGAAGTCTGTAGGGATTATTAAATAATTATCAGTCCCTTTATTTAATGCACCAGTTAAAAGGTTAGCAGCAATCAAAGAAGTCCTTTTATTGCCATTATCAAATGCCTGGAGTTTTGCAAGTTTTGCATAAAGTTCCCATCCTGAAGCTATATCTGTGTGTGTTACACTATCAATTTCTCTTTGTACCATTGCTTCAGTAACTGTCAAAGGCGGAATATAATCTCCTACAGAAATCTCTACATTATGTCTTAGAGTCCCTGGTTTTTCAGGTTGTCCAGCTTTACCTGAATCCATCTGAGCATTAATTGCTTTAATGACATCAACGCTGACTTTATCTTGTTGAGAAGCGTACTGAATAGCTTTTAGAAGGTCTTCAAAAATATAATGGTCATTTTCATTTGCGAACTCCCACTTTTCAGGTTGGCTTGAGAGATTTTTTTGTGTTTGTAGAAAAGACGTATTATAGCCTTCATATTGCGCCAAACCATAAATTATTTCGGCTAATTTTTTATTATCCATAATTTCTCTCCTTTCCTTCTTTATCTGCTTTTTTCAATTCTATCATAAAGTTGAGGGGTAGAAAAGTAGAATTTTCTACTTTTCTACCCTTCTCAAAAGAAAAATATGTTTTTCAAAGAGAAGTAACCTATAGGCCGCCTAATATTAAAAAAGTATATTCATTGCTCTTCTCACGATAAAATCACTTTCTTCATGTGATTCTGCATACCCCAAAATCCTTCTATTATTTTCAATTATTAGTAAAGCAGAATTTTTGGATTCTCTCTTAACACCCAATTTTTCAAAAGACTCATTAAAAAGTTTATGTTCAATTTTCTTGTCGTACATTTTAGTACCTCCATTTTTTTATATCATTGCTCACGTTTGCTATGTTCCTTTCTCAATTTTGATTTAACATAGAGTGCGCCTGCAATAAGTACTAATGCAGCACCTGTTAACACAAGTCCCATCTCAGTTTCAGTGCCAGTTTGAGGGAGAATGTTTTTAACAACTTTCTTGACTTCTTTGACCACTGGTGGGACTTCTTTGTAAGACACAGTAATTGTTTTATCTTTTGCTTCATGATCGTAGTCGTAAGATTTTACAGTGGCTATATCTGAAGAATAACCATCAATCACAGGAGTTTTAACAGCTTTTGATTGTTGGTTGTCCGACCAAGTTGGCCCTGAAGTAGAAACTACATCTCCTGTCACATCATCTATGGTCTGAGTAAGTGTTGAGGTAAAGACAAACTTTTGAATATCCTCTTCAGGAGTTTTAGCACCTGCACCTTTGTATTGTATTTTTTGAGTCACAGTTTTTGACTCACCATCAATGACTTTTTCGCTTGTACCATGTGTAAGATGAAGAATGACTTCATACCCCTTTGTATCCTCTGGTACAGGTAGCTCTTCGTTTTCAATGTTCCCTAAGACATACCCCTTATCTGTATAGGATTTTGCAATGCTTTTGAGTTTATCTTGGTTATCTGAAGTATTGATCGGCTCAAGCACATGACTCAAGATAAAATCTTTTTTATCCTCTAAGGTTTTTCCTGCAGTATCGTCAATAACAGAGTAAGTAATAGGGGCTATTGTGCTTGAATAGTTCACTTCAAGTACAACATCGTCACTGTCATAGTTATAGTTCATAGAAGGAACATTTTCTTTATCTGCAGCGTAATCTTTCAAGGTTGGACTATCAACGGCACGTGTAGATTGCTGTTCTGGCCAAACAGGTTTTGCTTCAGCTAAAACACGATCGGTCACATTATCAATAGTTTGCGTGATTTTAGAGGTGAATGTCAGTACTTGAACATCATCTTCAGGAGTTTCGTCCCCTGCGCCCTGGTAATGAATCGTTTGTGTCACCTTTTTAGTTTCGCCATCCACCACTTGCTCGTGGGTAGCGTGAGTAAAATGAAGCGTGATGGTATAACCAGTGTTGTCTTTTGGTGTGGGAAGGTCTGCATTCTCAGAATTGCCTAAGAGATAACCTTTATCCGTGTAAGATTTTATTAATTGCTTCAGCTTTTCTTGATTATCTGAAGTATTCACTTCTTCTCCAACAGTACCCATCGCAAAATCAACTTCCTTTTCTAAAGTCTTACCTGTCGTATCGTCAACGATGGTATAAGTAAGAGGGGCTAAGGTACTTTTATAGGTTACAGTTACCTTTTTGTCGCTGCTGCTATGTGTGAACGTTGAACCCTCGACCACGGCTTGGTCTGCTTCTTAGTCTTTGATTTGAGGAGTCGTCACTTTAGCTGTTGTTTGTTGTTCAGACCACAACGCTCTCACAAAAAGCACGTCTAGATTGTTCTCTCCTCTTATCCCACTTCCCTTGAGTGGTAAGAGTTTGATTAGAAACAAATTGCTTAGAAAAATAGAGAATAGATTCATAAGCAAAAATATAAACTTCCTTTGCGAGTTCTAAATCACTTGGTAAACCATAAAAAATAATTCTTCCCCTTCCTCCAGTCACTCTGATGAAATGTCTGACTCTAAAGTTATTAGCAACAACTGCAGATAAAGTACGTTCCCAACGATATAACTTTTTCAAGGCTGTAACCTCTTGCTCATCTATAATTATCTTATCATTGGAAACTTCTTCAATCATTTGATGGTCAATTTGGTACTGTATCATAAGCTTTTGAGCTAAAACGAAAGCACTTTGGCATTCTTCATCATTTGCACTATCTTTCGCTATTGCCAATAACCCTTTTATTTTCTTTATTATTCTATTATTTTTCTCGTCCACAGCTTACTCCATAAATTCTTCAATACTGGTTTGACGTTCATCTACTGCTTGATGGTCATTAATCAAGACTTGCATTGCCTTAACCTTTACATTCTCTAAAGCAACTACTTCTAAATAATTAGTGAGTGCTTCATCCATCAAGTCCACATAAGTCTTTGATGTAGCCATTTTTAGAATATCTAAAATTTGTTCTGTGTTCGCATTGATCTTTACGGATTTTAAGCTTGATCGAGTTTTTTTCTTATTTCCCTGTGCAGGTTGAGGAGGCAATAAGTCTAGAGTAGATTTTTTTCTCTTCTCTAATTTTTGAGCACGTGCTGCAAATTTATTTGGCATTATCTAAAACCTCCTTAACGGAAATAAAAAGTTTTTCTAAGTTAGAAATATACTCTTTATGTTCTGAAGCAAAGCGTGGACTATTTTTTGCTTGTTCAAACATTGTTTCTGTTGTTGCTATAGCTGTTTTACGCTTAAATGAGCCAATGTACTCCTTTTCAGGTTCAAGTACTTCTAGAAGCTCACGTGTTGACTTCTCCTGGTCTTTTAGGTGATTCCCTGGTGAAATACCACCAGCAATGAATAAGACCTCTGCTTCATTATCAAAGTCTCTGTTGAGATCATTAACAAGCTCTCTTAATTCGAGTAAAGCTTCATATCCATCCATTGAGGTATCTGTAATTCCTACCACAACATCAGAAACAATTAATGAGTTCTCAGTTAAAATTCCCTCATCATTTTCTGTATCAATCACAATGTAATCGTATCGTGAAGCTAAACTTTCATAATTTTTTTCAATCCATTTGAAAAAAATAAGCTCACGTTTACGTACAGTAATTAAGCGTTGTTTTAAATATGCAACTTCTTTACTCCCAGCAATTAAGTCAATATTCTTTTTGACAGTTATTGGAGTAACCTCATGGCGCTCATAAAGTGAAATGATAGTGTTCTCATAAGCAATAGGTTCTTCTAAATATCGTAAAGTTAAGTTTCTTGAATCATCCGTATCAAGTACTAAGCAACGATTTCCATTTAAAGCCAGCCACTCTGCAAAGTTGTGACTGAAGGTCGTCTTTCTGACTCCCCCTTTATTCAAATTTGTTGTAAATATCTTCATGATACACCTCCTAAAAAATTTTTTTGATTGATTGATTTTTGAGCATCCTGTTAGAACTCAATGCGGATAAAGGGACTCGAACCCTTTAGAGACGGTTATCAATCAATCAGTTTTTAAGAAGTTGTGTGTATTGATGATATACCGCTGTTTTGCCTGGTAAACTATATCCGCTAAATCTAAGCTGTAGTATAAACTAAAGCCTAGAGCTAATTATTATCTTTTAACTTGTTTACTTTTTTTAACTTTTTTCACTCTTATTATTTCTTTGCTTGGTTTTTTATGTGTTACTTTGCGTTCTTTTGACTGTTGTTCTTTTAGCTTGCGTTCATACTGAAATGAAGCTACTAATTTCCCATCTCGTCTTTCTGCAATTAACACTTTACCTTGCTTAACAGTTTGGATATTTTTAAAAACTGATGCAAAGGATTCCCTTACTTTTACTTCTGCGAATCTTTTTGCAACAATTGCCTGGTGTGGAATATAAATCCCATCACGTTTAATTTCTGCAATCGTATAATTAAACTGTTGATCTAGTTTAACTGTTGCATTTCCAAAGCGTGCCAAAGAGCGCAAATCGCTAATTTTAATTTCGTACATAATACCTCCTTAGGTTTCCGAAATACTTGAATACAAGCTTGCTGGAGTAGGAACGTATCCTCTCACGGTGTTTTTTACATCAGGTTTGTAGTCATGTTTACCTTAGAACTCATCGAAGTTTGAAAAACAGGGACTTCTTCGTTTTGCATCTGGGGGTGGCTCAATACTCCACACTACGCAGCTCCCTTATTTCTTTTTTATCCCATAGATGCACTAATCAGGGCGCTGGTGGTTATTCAATTGTATTTGAGTATCTTTAACGACCTCTCCAGGTCAAGTTTAAACTTATTTTATTTTTACTATTTCGTGTTCCACGGCCCATTCATTGGGATATGAAAATTATTATTTTCTCGATTTTGTTCTTCTAAACGAGTTTTGGTTCTTTCCACTGTCCACCTTTGAACACGCATTTTGTAGTTTTTCGCAATATATTCAGCCAAATGTGGGTATGACTGACAATTTTCTGAACTAAAACTTACAGCTTCAGACAACCAAGTATTTACTTGAGATGAACTAGGTAGGGATGCTAGAGATTCTACAACTTCAAATCGAATAATATTTTTAGCTTCTTCAGGATTTGCCATTTCTTTAGAAATAGTGTCTATCATTTTCAAAGCTTCAGGAATTTCTTTAGTTGCAATTTCTTCAAATTTTGAAATTTCTTTTTTATTTTCTTTTTCTTCTTCCTCATCGCCATTTAATATAAAACTTTTGTTAGTTAATTTATTATCTGTTGATTTTGTGCTGTTCAAATTATGCTGTTCAAAATCAACACCCTTAGAAATTCCATTGTTATCAGGGTGTTGATTTTCAACACCCTCGTGTTTGCTGGATTTATCAGCTTTTGTATTTTCCTCATTTTGGAGTTTTTCTTGATAAAAAGAAGCAGGTTTTCTATTTGTACCTGAACGATAAGCAACCTCCCAACCTTCAGCGAAATATTGATTGTTCAACTCAGAAATATCTTGTTCAGAAAATGATTCATGAGTAAATAAATAATCAAATTCTTGTTTAGGTCCTGAACCTCTGGAAAAAGCTATTATGAAGTGTTGATCCAAAAGTTCGTTCCAAATTCTTTCTACTGATGTTTTTTTATTTTTATCAAAACATTTGTAAAGCTGAGTTTTATGAAACACATAATCATCAGGCATGCTTTCCATATAAGCAAGTAAACCCCTTGCTTCTAAACTCAAATCATTACGTTGCAAGAATTCACGGCTAAGACTTTCATATCCTTTACTTTTCCTGAATTTTTTTACTGACAAAGTAGCTCTCCTTTTATAAATTTTCTAAAATCAAGCCGCCAAGCTCCTCTCTTAGAATTTAGTATTTAGTTTTAAAGCAACTGAGAGGAGTCGAACCTCTTAAACTAATCCGTTAGCAGTTACACTCTAAGCAATCAATCTATTTAGATTTGGCGAGAAAGCCTAGAATAAAGGAGTCTATTTCAATTTGAGCTTTAGTCCATATATGCTCAACACGACTAGCAGGAATCGAACCTGAGATCACTATTCACCGTTTTTATGACCTTACCCCATAAGTCTAGTCGCAAAATAATTACATTTTAAAATCAAAAAAGAGGATAGATTTCTCTACCCTCTTTAAAAGTTGATATAATTATTTTTTTCTCAATACGGAAACTCTAGACACCTACCTGTCAGTATGTGTCGCAAATTTCCGGTTCTTTGTCAAATCTCACAGGATTTGACAAAGAACCCCCAAAAATTCTGTATATTAACCCACAATATAGAAAGGGGTTTCAAAAAAAGGGAAAGTATTGTAAAATTAATAAAAAGAAGAACATGGGAGGAGAACTATATGGGCAGACCAACTTTTTTTGTTAAATAATTTTATATTATTTAACAAGGAGAAAAATTTATGAGCTTAATAACATTAAAACCTTCACTATCACTTGAAAAAGAGGCTCTTAATCACATATTTAAAGAGGCAAAGCTATACTTCAATAAAGTGGAAGGCCGTGACCCCATACCTCCACTAGTAAATATTGCAAGCATAATCCCTGAACTTTCTAATGACGATTGTTACTGTTTGAGTATTTTTTATTTAAATACGATAATTGGATATTTATGGGTGTTTGAAGACTCTACATCGAGCATATATATTCTTCATTTCTATATAAGTAAGAAATATAGGAACTGTGGATTTGGTAAACTTGCTATAAGAGAATTGGAGAATCGTTATGCTGAAAAACAACTAAAAAAAGCAGAGCTTGTTGTATCGACCAATAACTACGTCGGTTTAAAATTTTGGAAATCCATAGGTTTCGATAAGATAATAAACATCTATAACGTAAATCAAATAGGAACGAACTCTGTTGAAATTGAACTTCAAAAACAATTTACAAATGAACCTGAGGACTGAATCCATTTATTTCCGGTGAACGAAAAGAACTCTTTCTTAGGAAATAAAATAGTTGTTACCAGTGAGCAGCTACATTCAAATTTAGTTTTATCAATCCCAGAGGCAATTCAATCCGCTTTTGCAACTGAATATGCAGAACCTTATTTTATTTGTTTGAATAATAAAGTCATTGGCTACGCTTCTCTTGTTTTTGATTAAACGCTTCCAAATGAAGAAGATCGATATTGGCTATGGCAATTTACCATTGATAAGTCGTATCAAAATAAGGGATATGGAACAAAAGCATTGGAAATCATTGTTGAACAGTTTAGAAGCAAATCCATTCCAGTCATTACTTTATCGACAAAATCAGATAACGACAAAGCATTACGCTTATATAAGAAATTTGGTTTTACTTTAACTGGTGAAACAAACAGTGATGAGGGCATTTTAAAGAAATATGTTAATTAGAAAAAAGAAACAAACCTTGGTTGGGAGTGGTCTTTTTGTAAATAAAGGGAAAAATATTATTTAAAAAGAAAATTGACAGGTATTTCAAGAATAACGAATTATAGGTACATAAATAAATTTTCTTGATATAGAATTTTAAAAAATAGGGCTTCTCGTCCCTATCTTCAAATTTTGAGTGTTTATAGCAATGAACATGAATTCTATTCTGGTTTTATTTTAGAAGCCTTAAGAGTATGTTTATAATTAAATTGTGCAAGTCGTCTATTTTCAATTGCTTGATTCCATCTCTTTTTGCAACAACAATGTTTATATTTTTTCACTACCACACCCACATTTATCCTTGATGTTTGAGCCTCTACATAAGGTGCAGTTCCTCGGTACTTCATTGGCAATTCTTTGAGAGAAACAGAAATTCTAGGCAACTCTTTAGCTCTATAAGTATCAGCATTTACATTAGTTACACTAAATGCATTTGCACTTAATCCTAAAACTACAGTTCCTATAGCTAAAATTGTTTTCTGTTTCATAACTTCCATTACAATTTTAAGTGTTTATATAATTCTAATTATTATATCAGACATCCATAAAAATGTTGGTATATAGTCAGATGTCCAAAACCACAAAAAAGCTTGTATTAGTAAATCTTGATTACAGACACTCAGTATTTTCTTTTTGCGAGTTTCCTTGATTTCTGGTACTGTATTTACCCAACTTACTTGTCTACTTCTTTTTACTTACTGTGTCATAGTTAGTAAAAAGTCCAACAGGGTATACTTAATTGTCCTTATGAGAAATTTTTAGTACAATAGCTTTGCTGAATAATTCAGAATAGACTTTACTTTTTAGAAAGGATGCTCAAAATGCATGCAATCGTTGTGTCTAAACCAGGTGGGCCTGAGCAACTCAAATATACGACTGTTCCAACACCAACCCTTCGTCCAGGTTGGACATTAGTTAAAGTCCACGCTTTTTCAATCAATCACTCTGAGATTTTCACTCGCCAAGGATTATCACCCAATGTTACTTTTCCACGAATTTTAGGGATTGATGTCGTCGGAACCGTTGTTGAGACAACATCAGTTAAATTTTTTCCTGAACAAAAAGTGATCTCGATAATGGGCGAAATGGGGCGAGCTTTTAACGGTAGTTATGCTGAATATGTTTTGATTCCAAATGAACAACTCTATCCACTTGAGACTAAACTCTCCTTTATCGAAGCAGCTTGTGTTTCTGAAGCATACTACACTGCTTTTGGTTCACTTAAAAACCTCAAATTGAAGGCGAATGACAATGTACTTATCCGCGCTGCTACTAGTGGGGTTGGAATTGCATTTGCACGCTTAGCTAAAGCTCGTTTTACAGATCTTTCTTTGAGTGGATCAACACGTTCGTTGACTAAAGTAGATGCTCTTTTAGCTGAAGGATTTGAAACAATCATTTTGGATCAAGAAAATAAGCTTAAGACGAATCAAAAATTTGATAAGATTCTAGAATTGATTGGCCCTGCAACTATCAAAGATAGTTTTTCCCATCTTTCTTCCGAGGGGATTGTTTGTAGTACAGGACAATTAGGTGGTAAATGGTATTTAGAAGATTTTGATCCGATTGTTGACTTAGCACCTAACAGCTACTTGACGAGTTTTTATTCTGGTAACGTTTCGGAGCAGGCTTTATCAGAACTCTTCGCCTACATCGATAAACATCAAGTTAACGTTACCCCTACAAAAGTTTTTCCCCTCACGCAAGTTGAAGCAGCTCACCGTTATCTTGAGAGCAACAAAAGCTTTGGAAAAGTCGTGATTACAGTAAGTGATTAAATAATAAGGGACAGGGAAAAAGTCAATTTTGATAGCCTTTAAAAATACACATTTTATCACTCTATCATATAATCCTTTATTTCTAAAGAAAATTACGTTTTCTTGTAAATAATTAAAAATAAAGAGAAAAAGACATATAATGCTATTTTGAAAATTGGATAAAAGGGCTATCTTGAGTTTATCTCCTTTGTTCGCTAAATTTAGGTTCTGTATACTCTATGGTGGTAGCTGAAAATCTACTGCCATTTTTGTATGAGAAAAGCAAAAAATAAGTTGTGAAACAGGAGAAAGTCATCAGTTTTTGATGTCTTTTTTAGTTACACTTTGTGAGAATTTGTTGGAGTAAAATCCGCTTTCTGAGATGATCAAATCTGACAAAGCCAAAGGCAATGCATTTAATGAGCTTACAAAAATTGTTGAGCCTTCTAAAGCCCCGTTGGAGTAAGACGAGATAAAGTAACGTCTTACCCCACCTTTCATTGACATCTTGATCTTAAAATCAAGAAATATAACCACTCGAATGGTTGAGACAATCTTGACACCGGCCTCTACAAAGTAGGGATGAGGGGTGAAGAGGCTTTGAGGTCAAGCAATAATGTAATAGACTCTGAATGAGTCATAGGTTTTCCTTATAAAATAATTGTGTCGAAACTCTATTTTATCGAATTCCTATGACTTTTCTTGTACAAAAAAATGGGGTTCTGTATAATCTGTGGTGGTAGATTAAAATCTACTGC
>NZ_WIVG01000018.1 GCF_016758115.1 Lactococcus garvieae | reverse complement strand
AACGTCTGCTTCGTGGTATTCGTAATAATGCGGTGGATGATGACTTTGAAAATCCAGCTTATGATGAGGACAGCCATCCCGATGAGCTTAGATTCAGTGCCATGTATCCGGGACGTATCTTTACTATGGCAAGAGAACAGTATCGTTACCTTGAAAATATGGATAATGGTAATCATTTAATCATCCGTAATGATTCAATTCGTAACGTTTCTTGGGATAATCGAGAAACACGAGTGGTTTCATGGTACAATTCTCTTGCTGAGGAAGTTCGTGCAATGGTTGCACCTGTATCTAATAACTTTGGACTCAGAATTGTTTCGTTTGAGGAAGCTGGTCTTGATTGGCAGTCTTGGGTTGCTGTTAATCCCACAGGAGACTGGGTAAATGATTTAACGCAAGTTGTTCCGACTGGTACCCCTCGTGCCATTGTGCTTTCCCTTGCTGATGTAAATCGTTTGTCAGGTGAGGGGTTAGGATTCCCTAATCTTGCGCAGCGGGGTGCCTCTCCACATGGATGGTGGTGGTTACGTACTGCTATGCCTAATGGACTTGCCTGGCATGTGACAGGCTCGGGACAAGCAACTAGTGCTGGTCGAACTGCGAACAGCAATCTTGGCGGTGTCCGCCCTGCCCTCATCATCCATCAAGAGCCCTCTGCTTAGAGAAATTCACCACATAAAAAACAGCGTCTCCCATTTTTTCGTCTCCAAAATCAAAGAAAATATACCTCGAGGGTTTACCCTAATATGAACCTAAAACAATTTGTTTTGCCTGCCCTGCACTACCTGAGAAATCAACGATAAAGCTGTGTGTAGCCTCATCAAAGGCTATGCCCTCGCTCATGGAGAGAATGTTCTGGGAAGTTTGGGGCAGATGAATATGGACAGTTTCGTTAGATTGAGTGGGATCGGAGATAGTGTAAAGGGTTTGTTCGGCTTTAGTTTGTTTCATAAAAGATATAGGCTTGTCACTCGTGATGCCAGCTATTGTACCGCCTGAGTTCTCCCAAAAGTTAATTCCTAAATATCCTGCCATGTCCATTTGTACTGCCTGGATGCTGGCGGTATTGGAGAGGATTTTCAAGTCGTTATTTTTGCTGTAATCTTTTAGGGTATCCAGCGTCGCACCGGGGAGGATAATATAAGTGTAGCTGGCGTTTATAGGATTTTTTCCGTGGTTGATTATGAATTTCCAGTAGTCTCCTGTATAAGTGGTATCACTGGGGAAAGCGGTGTTGATGGCAGCATAGGTTCCTGTGCGCTTTTCAGACTGCAGCGTTATCTCCTGCGCAGTTGGGAAAATATAGCCGATAGAGACGTTTTGATGATCGGACTGTAGCAAGAGCCGGTCCACTTTTTCTTTCGCAGTACATGTATTTATAAGCCCTGTACTGGACAGCAATTGATAATGATAAGTGGCGTTGAGCAAACGATTATCAACAATGGTTTCGATATCAGCTGTAGTATCGCCACTAATGCCTGCACCTAGAGCGATAGTCTGGTTATCCAAAATAAACCATGATTTTTTTGCGCGGAGATTCATGGGGAGAAGGATACCGTTATTTTTTGTGCCCTCTTTGTTGAGGGACATGCCCATGACTGCCTGATTTTCTGAGGCTACTCCGCCGACCCAAGTTTCAAGTGAGGTTATGGTGGTAAAGTAAGAAGCTTCATCCTGCAAGGCTACAGTATCAACCGTAGTCCCAGGAAGGCGATAGGGATCAACTGTAGGCCAATAACTGCTTCCAAACTGTACACCGTCATTGTTGTAGAGATAGAGCATACCATCCCCAGTATGCCAACCGTGCTTATTTTCACCATTTCCTGCCTCAAAGGAATAAATGCGATTGGAGTAGAGACTTAAGTTTAGCATATAATTGGGAGTGCTTTGAACAAAACGATCCATTGAGGAAAAATTTTTTGTGCCAATAAAGGGAGGCTTCTGTCCAGAAATGGTATTATCTGCCAGTAAAGAAAGAACCAACTGTAGGCTATTATAGTTTCTCGGATTGTTCAAATAATAATCTGGGTTTTCTTGTATCCAATATTTGACAGCTTCTTGCAACTTCTTTTGGACATCTACTGGAGCCAGAGCAGCTACAGTGAGCAAGTTATACATAGTGCTACAGTCCATCTGATCGTCCTTGGGAGCACGGGATATGGAACGGCCGTTGACACTTGGTAACATTGTTCCTTGATAAATTAAGGGGAGGAATGAGGTCTTGACAATATTGACAAAGTTGGAAACAGACTGGTTGTCCATCTCAAAGGGGGAGCCTTGGGTTAGCGCTAAGATTTGCCCGATGCCATTGATGAGGACATTGCCATAGGCGCCTGTATAAGGAATCTTGTTATGCTGAATGAAGGAGCCGTCGGAATAAAAGCCATCACCTTGGCTCACCAGTTGAAAAACTTCTTTAATGCTATTTGAAGCACATTCTATCTTGTTTTCATCCTTTTGTAAGATGCCTAAACCTAGTACAGATAAGGCTAAGTCAGTTCGGTTTGCGCCTGTAGTTGAAAAGTTGGGTACAAAAGACAGATCAACAAATATCTCTTGTGGCTTTGTGTAGAGCTGCTGATAGGGGTTGGGAACATAGGCAGAGAGGGCTTGGGTGTAACGCTGTAGAGACTCTTCTGATATCTTATCCCCAAGAATCATCAAACTCCCAATAAATTTCTGGGGGATGCCAATCTGCCAATCCCACCAGTTACCATAATATTTATTGCCGTCATAACCTTTTTGACTAACAATAAAATCAAAACCAGATTGGATTGCGGCTAAAAGTTTCGGATCTTGAAAGTAGTCTGTTCCTTGGGTACCATAAGCTTTGGATAAGTAATAAAGGTTAGTAACCTCCCGCGTGAGATGTGCAGAAGCACTTTCTCCAGCTTGTAAAGACCAAAGAGAGGTGCGCTGAGGATCAAGGGACATGCTTTGGTAAAGTACTTTGGCATTATCAGAGAGAGTTTTTACGTACTTGACAAGGGCAGGTATACTGGGATTATAATTTTCCGTGACCAGTTGCTCTTTCCATTTGTTCCGCAGTTTTACAAATTCATGTGGATCGACGTCGACAGAGATACTTCCAATATCTCCACTCTTAATGGATAAGACAGTCAGCTGACTGGGGGGATTAAAAAATCCTAAGCCAATGTAGCCTTTCCAGTCCCCAGCAATAGTAGAACCCTCTATGTAACTTACATGAGGCTCATCATAAATTAATTTCTCATTCAGATAGGCTTGGATACTGCTGCCTTGGTAGCGCAGTAATAACTTATAAGTCTGCCCAGAAGTCAAGTTTGGTCCTTTAATATCAATCGTTTGTTTAGGGGTAGACTGGCTTAATTGCCAGTTTCCGTTACCGAGATAAACAAAAGCTTGGTAATTTTTAGGACTGCTTTCTGAAGCTCTAAAAATTAGCCCGAAATTCTTTTGCCCCTTGTAAGCAAAGGTGACTTGTAAATCACCAGAACTTCGCTCACCTGCTCCTGTAATGAGGGAAACATTTTCATAATGTTCTCCTTCTTTTTGGTTGCTCATCACAAACTGTCCATGGCTAATGCTTCTGTCCGCTTGACCGATAAGGTTTTTCCAGGTTCCCAAATGATTGCAAAAATCAGAATGATAGGTCTCCGCCAAAGTGTGAGGGGTGACTATAAAATTAAGGAACAGAAGTGTAAGTAAGGTTGCTGTAAAATAAAGCAATCTTTTTTTCATGTGGTTTCTCCTTCTAATTGTTCTGTTTTTCCCAGATGAGATTCGACAAGATAAGTATATAGTTTGATAGAGATTTGTCAATATAGGGCTCGGAGATGTGAAGGGTAGTTTTGTGTTGGAAAGCGTATCATCACAGATATTTTAAGAGGATTATCTAGGTTCAGTGCGAGAGTCCCAGAAGTTGCTGCATCTTGACTTGGAGCAAGAGCTGTCTAAACCTAGGCTTTTCTTTGCCGCGACCATTAAGTTTTCTTATGACAGATTGATATATTTTTGGTTTATAATATTTTGTATATTAACACTTTATGTATAAAGGGTTACATTTAATTGAAATTGTGTTATAGTTAATAGATGTGAATAATATGAAAATGGGGTGAGAGTATCTAATCATCTTTCCCTAGGATTATTAATGAGATGAGATTTTATAGAAAACTTTTAGAACAAGAACACACAGTTATCTAAGAGAAATGCTCATTCTTGGGAAGAAAAATCAGAAATACACTTGATTTTGTTTTCCTCTGAATTAGAAAGGAATACATATAACCATGGCTGAGTTTAAAGGTTTTAAGCAAAGAAAATATATTAAAATTCTTCGGACGATTAAGGGTTTAGCCCCAAAATATCAAAGCATGACAGACGAGGAACTAAGGGCACAGACGGAGAAGTTCAGGCAGCGTCTTCAAAAAGGGGAAACGCTTGCCCAAATTTTACCAGAAGCCTATGCAACTGCTATTGAGGCAGACCGCCGTATCTTGGGAATGGCGCCCTATGATGTGCAGGTGCTCGGAGCGATTGTTCTTTTTCACGGCAATGTAGCTGAGATGAAGACAGGTGAAGGCAAGACATTGACTGCTACAATGGCTCTGTATCTCATGGGTTTAACCGGTCCAGGAAATTTTTTGGTCACTGCGAATGAATATCTAGCTTGGCGCGATGCTGAAGAAGTAGGCAAAGTTTATCGCTGGCTCGGACTTTCTGTAGCCGTTGGTGTACAGCGCAATGCGTACGATAAGGAAGTGGACCGCAGTGTGGTGTACAAGTCTGATATCGTCTACACGACACACTCTGGATTGGGCTTTGACTATCTTTTAGATAATTTGGCAACAGAAGTGGAAAAACAGTACTTGCAAGGCTTTAATTTTGTAGTTATTGATGAGCTGGATGCCATACTCTTGGATATGGCTCAAATTCCATTAATCATTTCTGGAGCACCGACTTTACAATTCAACCTTTATCATTTGGCGGATAAGTTTGTCAAAAGCTTAACTGAAGAGGTAGACTATGAAATTTCAGAGGACAAGCAGCAAGTTTGGTTTACAGAGGAAGGAATTGCACATGCCAGCCGTTACTTTGGGCTTCCAGAAATTTTGTCAGAAGAAAATCAGGTGCATTACAGGCATTTAGTTTTAGCCTTGAAGGCAAACTATGTTCAGGAAGTTGGCCGTCATTATGTGGTTGAAGAAGATGAAATCTTTCTCCTCGATGAGATGAATGGCCGCAAGATGGTCGGAACCAAGCTTCAAGGCGGAATGCACCAAGCTATCGAGGCCAAAGAGGAAGTGACGATTACTCTGGAAACCAAATCCATGGGCTCCATCACCTATCAGAACTTGTTTAAAATGTTTCGCGTGCTCTCAGGGATGACAGGAACTGCCTATACAGATGTAGTAGAAATTCGTGACACATACGATATTGATGTCGTGCCGATCCCGACGCACCGACCGATTAAGCGTAAGGATCATAAGAGTATCATTTATTTGAGTAACAAAGCTAAGATGCTAAGTTCGCTGGAATTGGTCAAGAAAGCCGTGGCAGCAGAACGTCCTGTCCTAATCGCAACGGGCTCGGTCACTAAATCTCGGCTTTATTCACTCATACTTCTGAATAACCGTATTCCCCATTCCTTACTTAATGCTACTACGGCGACAGCAGCTAAGGAAAAAAGAATTGTTCATCAGGCAGGACAGCGTGGTGCTGTGACTGTAGCTACAGCTATGGCTGGCCGGGGGACCGATATTAAGTTGGATGATTTTAGCCGGGGAAATGGCGGACTTATGGTTGTGGGTACCGAGAGCATGACTAGTGATCGCATCGATAATCAGTTAAGAGGTCGAGCTGGACGTCAAGGAGAGCCCGGCGATTCGTATTTTTATACTTCTCTCGAAGATAAAGTCGTCGTTGAAAGTTCCCCTGAGTGGGTACGAAAATTCCGTAAAAACTTGGAAAATAAACCAGACGATGAAGTTGCAACGCAAGAAGGATTGTTAAACAAGAAAAAGTTTCAGCGCCTCATCGAAAAGTCTCAGAAGAACAAGAAAAATCAAGATGTGAACAGCAGAAAAACAACGCTGGAGTTTGACGATGTCATTAGTGTCCTCCGCGAACGCGTCTATGCGACACGCAACAAGGTGCTGATAGGTACACCAACGTATTTTAGGGAAGTCATATTAAAGAGCTATAAACATACCACAGAGAATTTTGTAGCGGAAAGTAAAAACCGAAATGTCTTTGAATTTTCGGATTTTATTCTTAATAATTTAGACTATGGTTTTGACCAATCTAGGTTAGATGGATTTGACAAGATGAGTGTAAAGGCACTCCGCAAGCTGTTGGACGACATCATCACCGAAAAAGATCAGCAGCTTCTAGAAAATTTCCCGCATATAGATCAAGGCTACATGTATCAGCGTTTTATCATTCTTAAATCCTTAGACCAACTCTGGATAGATTTGGCAGATGCTTTGGTGCAGTTAAAAACAGTCGTTCAAAGTAGGACTTTTGGACAACAGCGCCCTTTGCATGAGTTTGAAAAAGAAGCCAATCGCTATTTCACAGAATGTATGGAGCGTCTCTGGATTGATATTACACGTAACATGCTTTTGTCAGAGCTCTTTATCAATCGAGATGGCTCTGTGGATATTGAACTGCCGTAAATGAGATAAGAGAGTAGAAAATGAAAGAATATTCAGGCGCAATCAAGCGCTTTTCAGTAACACTTTTAATCCTGTCCATCGTTCAGCTAGGGAACCATCTGAACCTGCCGGGTACCACGCCACAGGTTGCTAACAATGATGGCATAATGAATTTTTTTGCCAGTATTTCCGCAGGGAAGTCAGGAGAATTGACCCTTTTTTCTCTTGGTCTCAGCCCTTACATGATATCTTTTATTGTTTGGAATCTCTTCAGTTTGTTGGAGGTTGATGCGATTAAGAGTCTTTCACAAAAGCAGTCTGGTTTGATTGTCCGCGCAATTACTTTGCTTTTTGCTATTTTGCAGGCATGGGCGACCTTGCGGAGCTTCGAGGGGAATATCCTTTACGATCATTTTCCTAGTTTTTCGCAGAGCCAAGTTGACTTCTTTTTCCTGCTTTTGCTGACAGCTGGGGGGATGGTGATTGCCTATATCGCTGATCTCAATAAAGACAAGGGTGTGGGCAAGCAGATGATTCTTATTTTTCCTGGATTATTGGCCAACATGCCGCGAATGTTATTGACAGGTGGGCAAGACAGTGCTTTATTCAGTAGTGTTTGGGGACTCGTTTTCATTGGTGGAGCAACAGTGGTTATGGTTTATGTAACTTCTATTTTAGCCCGGAGTGAGTACCGGATTCCTGTTCAACAAACTGCCATGACAGTTGCCTTTAAATCTTCATATATTCCGATTAAGGTTTTGACTTCAGGAGCATTTCCTTTTATGTTTGGTATTACCCTTTTTTCAATGCCACAGATGATGCTGTTTTTACCCGCCTTTCAAAACAATAATTTGATGGCCTATATAGTCACTACCTTTTTCTCCTACAGTACAGTGCAAGGTATCCTCACCTTTGGTTTGATTTTGGGACTTCTGGGCTTTGGTTTTTCCCATATGAATATACGGTCTTTTGATATTGCTAAGGGGCTTAGAGGAGCGGGAGATTACATTTTTGATGTAAGACCCGGTCGTGATACGGAAAAGTATATTCGGCAAAAACTTAACCGGATTATTTTCCTTAATAACAGCTTTATCTTACTGGTTTCTTTAACACCGTTATTGGTAGGACTTTGGTATCAACCAGCTACTGTTTTGAGCTTTTATTTTTCCTCTTTAGTTATGATGGTTTATTTTGTTCACACCATGCATGAGGATATTCGCTTTGTTTTGGCGAAACGACATTATGTCATCTTTTGATGGCAGGAAAGGACAACTTTATGATTTATTTGTTAGCGGAGTGGCAGGATCAGACTGATTTGGGTTCAGATCGAATTTACAATCTTGCGCAGTTTTTTACCAAGGCCGATATGGAATATACGGTTTTGCTTCCAAAACATCTGCCTTTTTTGCGTTATCACCTCAATGCTCAGGCTTTCCAGATTAAAAGTATTATCCGATTATTTGACCATTTGCAAGGCATTGAGGTTCAAGCTGGTCATCCGCTAGCCTTAGAAGATTTAGTTTTTCCTGCGGATGTAGAGAAAGTTTATACTCCTTCAAAGGTATTGCTCTTGAAAGAAGGCCAGACTGTTGGGCAGGTGGTTTATAATGCCTATGGATTTATGGATTTTATAGACTGGCGGACTAAGGACGGTTTTCAACGAGAAATATTTGACGATCGTGGCTTTGTAAGCTGCATTCACTTTTTTAACCAAAATCGACTTCTGGTAAAGTCGGAGTACTTCAATGAGAAGGGGCAGAAAACATTGCTTCAAGAAAAGGGACGGCTTTCCATTTTGTCGGAAGAGCATGCCTATCTCTCCCAAAAAACTTATACTTCCTTGGAAGAGGCACTTGAAGCCTTGACTATAGGCGTGCTAGAAAATTTTGGAAGATATGAAAAGTCGGTCTTGGTTGACTCAAGTCAAAAAAGTATGTCTGCTATCCCAAGCTTCTGGAATCAGATACATATTCTTTCAGGAGATATGGAGAAGCCTCTTGACTCAGAACACTGGGTTCGCGATTCTGCTGTTTTTCAGATGGACACAAAGCAGACTGTGCCTTACATTCCTGTTTTTCTTCCTCAACTCAACTTGGGCCGCTCTGATACGATGCCCATCATGAAAGTTTTTGCAAGCTTTTCAGACCTGAATGGAGAGGCAGAGAAAAATTTAATTTTCTTGATTGAAGAGGCTATTTCAGATGAGGACTATGGTTTAATTGTCGAACTGGAAGATGTGGAAGATCGCAGACGTATGTATTTTCTGCAAAAGCTTCTCATCAATACGCACTTTGGTGTTGACTCTGATTCAGAAGAATATGAGAAAGTTCATGAATACGTCATAGCGCAAAAGGAGAAGAGGGTTTTTAAACATCTGGAAGATGCTATCGAAGAGCTCAAAAACTCGCCGCAATGGTTGAACTATGTAGGTGCTGTCAATGCTCAGCTCAGAATTGAGCAGGTGAGTCCTCTTGATTTACTTAAGACGGAGGAT
This sequence comes from Lactococcus garvieae, assembly GCF_016758115.1. GTDB lineage: Bacteria > Bacillota > Bacilli > Lactobacillales > Streptococcaceae > Lactococcus > Lactococcus muris. Next base: position 35,315 of record NZ_WIVG01000018.1, on the reverse strand, counting down.
GTTTTTGATATTGCTCGTGTTTACGTTGACCTTTCTAAAAAGTACGATATACAACGTCATGTAAAGGCAGTCAGTGCAGGTATCCCAATTTTGACACGGCACCAGAGCGACTTCTTGCGCGAGAGAGAAAACGGCTGGACAATATCAAGTTCGGATGATTTGAAAGAAGCGTTGGTCTACTACATGGGAACTTTAAGAAATTGGAACAAGTCTTTAGTGACGAGTATCGACATCATTGAACAGCACGAGCCGCATTTGATTAAAGCAAAATGGTTGGAGGTTTTTAAACAGCATGGCTAAAAAAAGTAAGATTATCCAAATTGGGGGACAGACCCTGACTTTTTCAGAAGCTATAAAAGAAAAATTTCATGTGATTTATTTACCGGGGAACTATGACTTGATGGCTGATGAAGCAGGGGAGAGATTTTTTGTAGAGGGGGAATTTAACCCCAAGCACAACCGCTCCCTCTTTATATTAGGGGCGGATGCCTTGCTTTTGCGCTCCTTTCCCTTGCAGCTGGCTCAGTTCCCGGCCTATCAGATTTTCTATGATGCAGAAGCGGAGATTAGTCCCCATCAAGAACAAATTTTGGAACAGAAGTTTGCGCATCCCTACCGGACAAAAGAAGACAGCTTGGAAAGCCTTCGGGAAAAAGTATGGGATTTATCCATCGGACAAATGGGATACAAGGTCAAACCTGAAATGGTGGCTGTATCTGAAGGTTTTAAGGGGCAGTCCACTAAGTTTGGAAACAGTTATATGCAGCTGATAGGGGAATTTACACCCGAATTTTCAGAAATTTTGCACTGGCGCAGGCACAGCGTAGATTTTGGAGCAGGAGACAAACTTGCTTTCTATCCAGAAGACACCGTCGTTAAAGGTGACTTGGAGCTGGAATATCGAATCTATGTTCTTGAAAAAAATCACTATAACATTATCAAGGTCATCAAGGGGAGTCCTCAGCAGTTTAGAAATCAAGAAATCATTGTTCATAATGATACTGAACATACAGTATATACCAGTATAGGGCTTTATGCTAAGGGGGGACAGGGAGAAATACAGGTTGGTAATATTCATTTCCGAAAATATCTCAACGACAAGTCCGTGATGTTTTCAGGCGCCACAACTTTAATTGACAGACAGGTTAGAAATGAAGAAGTCAACTGTTATTTTCATCCCGGGGATATGAAGCCTCCTTTGTCGGTTTATTTCTCGGGTTATCGCTCAGCCGAAGGGATGGAAGGACGTGGCATGATGGCCAATATGGGAGGTCCGTTTATTCTGCTTGGAGATCCTCGACTTGAGGGAGGAAATTTTTACCTTGGAAGTTCAGAGTTTGAAGCGCAGATTTCTCAGTTTATTCAAGATAAGCTAGAGTGGTTGGGTTTTAGCAATCAAGACTTGATTTTATCAGGACTTTCCATGGGGACTTTTGGAGCGCTTTATTATGCGGCGGATTTGTCGCCGGCGGCGGTTATTGTGGGTAAACCCTTGGCTAATATTGGCACGATAGCGCTCAATGAACGTATTAATCGACCTGAAATGTGGGGCACGTCATTGGATATGGTTCTTCATCATGGTGGCAGCTCAACAACTGCCAATGCGGAAAGCTTGGACCAAAAATTCTGGGATAAGTTTTCAAAAGGCAATTATGACTCGACGACCTTTGCCTTGGCTTATATGAAGCAGGATGACTATGACCATAAGGCCTTTTCGATGCTGGTTGAAAAACTCAAAAGCATGAATTCTAAAGCCACCTTACTCTATAAGGGATTTATCGGCCGTCACAATGACAACTCTCCCGGCATCAACAGTTGGTTTATCAAACAATACCGTAACGTCTTGCTCAATAAATATGGGCGTGATATTGACTTTAGATTATAAGGAGTTCTTATGGCAGATACTGCACTTATCAAATGGGGGAAACGTTTCAATCAGGCTTACAATTATGGCTCAGAAATCACGCTAGAATCTCATCAAGTGACTTTTTCATCACCCATGATGCCCGTGGGTACGACTATCAAGGCTTGGCATTCCAAGGGGAGCTATGGGGAAGACCGTGCTGCTCCACTCTTGCCGCTGCTGAAGCCGGGTAAAACTTATGAAGTAATCTTCTTTATCCAAGAAAATCCGAAAAATCAATTTCGCGTAAACATCGATTTTCGTGACCAGTTTGGTCAAATTACTGCAACACAGTATTTTGAAGAACTACATTTTACCTTTCAGTATCCACATAACGCTGCCCACTACAGTATTAATCTCAATAATATCAAGCATGAAAAGCTGGTTTTTTATGACATTATATTGATGGAAAAAGTAGAAAATGACAGTGTTGAGGTGGAAAGAGGAGAAGGTTTAACATTTATAAAATGTCAAACTCCAAGTGAAAAGTTTCAGCTGCGTGTTCATAGCTCCGACCGGGAAAGTATCATGGTTTCGGATAATACCGCCAACCTGCTCCTTTTTGTGAGCCAAAAAACGGATTTTCAGGCGGTGCTCTCAGCCATCATTGATAAACTTGAAACACAGGATGGACTTATTGAAATTAAGACTGGAGTAGATTTTGCAAAATTCAGTATAGAATTTCAGTCCTTGCCTGAAATATTACATACATATTTTCCAGACAAGAAGATTCAAACAGATATCAAAAATACAACAGATTTACTTACAGCCTATGAAATTCAAATGCTTCTTTTAGCTTTACAAAAATAGAAGAACAAGAGGCGAAACTAATGCACTGAAAAAACTTGCTTTTCGTTATCTAAATGTAACCTTTGTGTGATATAATGTTTTTAATATTACTTTTAAACATCTAATATTAATTTAAGTGTAACATTAAAAGCGCATAGGTATGAAAAAATGCCAGGTTTGTAAAGCTAAAAGAGGTGCTACAAAATGCCAAAAATTTCGGAAGAACAGCAGGAAACATCTTTGAAAGAGATGACACAACTGCAGGTAGAAATTGAACAATTGTTTCAAGCAGAATCAGACCGTATCATTAACGATATCGAAGAGGATGCCAGTAACAAAAAGTTGATAGCGACACTTATTGCTGTGAGTCTTGCAATAGCCATGATTATTCCACTTATCATGAGATTGTTTTGACTCCAGATGATGATGATGATTTTTATTTGGGAACTGCAGCACATGTTGAAAGCCATCTGAATAAAATCAAGCCCTTTCTGGGAATTGATAAGGAGTAATAATTGCCCAAATAATGAAAGTGAAAAGGTAAAAATGACTATGAGGAAAAAACAAAGAAGTAAAAGAGAAAATTTAAAACTGAAAACCTCGGAGCCAAAGCTGCGCTATCGCATGTACAAGTCGAAGAAACGTTGGTTGTATGCAACGATTTCGAGTATTAGTATTTTGGGAGGCGGAGCTGCGGGGACAGATCTGACTGCACTTGCTTCGGTGAAAGACACTAATGCTTCAAAAACGAACTTCAAATTGCCCGCCTTAAAGGCTCTGGAAAGTGATGAGAGGGGCAAGGCTAACTCTGTTGCTGTAGACCCTGACAGCAACCGCCCAGATTTTGAAAACATCTTGACTGACAATGTGAATAATATTAAATCACCAACGTCAGTTAATGTTGCTACGCCTGAACAAGTGATCAATGATGCACAATATAAGGCACAAGCACAGGCTGATGGCACTTATGCCGCTGTATCAACATTTGCAGAGCTTGTTTCTGCATGGAATAATAACAGTATTCGTTATATCGATATTACAGCCAACTTTGAAGCCTCTAATGATGGAGCTTCATATGATACTGCTAATCTCTTTAACCAGCGTACGGTAGGAAGTGATGTGATTGTCCAAGGGAACGGACACACTGTGAACTTGAAGGACAACATGTTCCGTTTTGTTTCAACAGCTTCAGCGACATCTGTGACGACTGTCACACTTTCCAACGCTTCATTTATTCATACTTTATCCACTAATGGCCCGGAATCAAATGCGCTTGTCACAACGACAGATGGTAGATACTTAACAACTAATATTGATAATGTGATTCTTAGCAGTCAAGACCATGCAAATAACAAGTGGGGAAATACGGCTGTTTATTCGCCGTACGGGAAGGCAGTCTTCTCTGGTAAGAATAGCTTTAGCATTCTTCGTCAGGTGACAAATGCGGTTACGAAAATCGAAGTTTCTAATGATGCGAGTGTTGAAAATAACCGACCGAACTCTTCTTGGCTTGACTCTGTCTTTGACTTTGACCGGCGAAATCTTGTTTCATCGACTGTTGGCTATGGAAATTCTTTCAGTATAGGGGATGGTGCTACCATAGCTGCCCGAGCTGAAAATAATAACATTACAACTCCGATTATCAATGGAGCCATTGACCAGATTACTGCTGGAGACAATGTTACTTGGGCACAAGAAGGTTGGCAATACTTTATCCATGGTGGTAATGGTGCTAAAGCAGATGCCCAGTACATTTTTGGACAAAACTTTAACTTAACTTTGTCGAAATCAAAGGCTCCATATAGTCTCTTCTATATCTATCAGAACCAGTCTGTTCAAGTTAATGCGGGTGCAGTGATAGATGCTAATCAGTGGAACTCGTCTGGTCCGTTGATTAACGTGAATTCCTCAAATTCTAAAGTTGAGTTTATTTCTCCAAAATCTCTTCATTTGAATCTTTTAAATGCAAATGGAGCGCCAGCTGCAGGGGGTGTTATACGAGGTTACGGCACGTTCGTTATGAACAACTCCAGCTTGAACGCATGGACGGGTACGAACAGCATGCCTAATACGCCAGATTTAACTGGTCAATTTGGCCAGCTGAAAATGGTAAACAACAACTGGACACAAACAAATGGCACGACAAGTAACCTCATCACTTCAAATACACGTGAAATTCAGACTCAAGCCCTTCCGGTTGGGGATGTCAAAATCAACTATGTGGATCAAAACGGTAATAATGTAGGGACTACAACAGTTCCTCTTGATCAGGATACAAACTTTATCGGACAGACCATCAACTTGGTTAATAAGAAGTATGCGATTGATAACATGCCAGCCGGTTATAAGTGGGCTATTGGTGCGAATGATGAAACAACACAAATTTCTAAGGATGTTCCAACAGGAACCGAGGGACAACCAAGTGGTGATGGAACTTCTACAGTCGATAATGGTGATCAGTGGGGACAGGCAAACTATGCAGTAGTTCCTCAAGAAGGGACTACCAACGAGTATAATGTTTATGTTTATGGTGATGCTAATCCAAATGTAAGCTACACCTACATTGATGTCATCTCTGGTTTACCTGTATCATCATCTTCAAATCAAGTAGGGAGCGAGATAGCTGGGTCAGCTAATGTTCCGGCTAACGTGGGCAATACCATCGATTGGACGTCAGAGCTTTATACGAAGACTAACGTCCCAGAAGGTTATACTTATCTGGAAGACGGGAATTCATTCTTGCCTGAAGGGGTAACGCAACCAACTACAACAGAAATCACAGACACGACAACAGAACACAATAAAGTGATTTACGTGTTCAGCCCAGAAGGTTCAGAATCCATGAGCGTGTCCGCTTCACAGTCGGAATCCTCCTCTGCATCGGGGTCTTTGTCAGCATCTGAGTCAGCCCTAGTTTCACAATCTGAAAGTGGTTCAGAGTCAGTGTCAGTATCAAGCTCAGAGTCCTTGTCGGCTTCACTTTCGGCATCTTATTCAAGCTCAGGTTCTCTTTCCACATCTGAATCCGCTTCTCTTTCAATATCCGAATCCCAATCGGTATCGCAGTCCGAATCGCAATCTGTTTCTGCATCAGTTTCTGAATCACAATCTGTCTCCGCTTCAATTTCGACATCCGTTTCTCAATCTGAATCAACATCAGTAATTGCATCAACAAGCGACTCGCTAGACAAATCCGAATCACTCTCAATCGTTATCTCCGAATCTGAGTCCGCATCGTCATCCGAGTCAGCCATGGTTTCAGAGTCTGCTTCTGAGTCAGCATCAACATCAGCTGAGCTTTCAGAATCAAGTTCAGTTTCTGCTTCGATTTCTGCCTCACTTTCAGAGTCGGAGTCAAATTCAGTGGAACTTTCTGAATCCGAGTCCACATCGACCTCAGTGGAAGTTTCCGAATCTGAGTCATCATCCGAGNTGCCTCACTTTCAGAGTCGGAGTCAAATTCAGTGGAACTTTCTGAATCCGAGTCCACATCGACCTCAGTGGAAGTTTCCGAATCTGAGTCATCATCCGAGTCAAGTTCAGTCTCTGCATCGATCTCCGCTTCCCTTTCCGATTCAGAGTCAAGCTCAGTGGAACTTTCTGAATCCGAGTCAGCATCAACTTCGGTAGAAGTATCAGAATCTGAATCCTCATCAGAATCAAGTTCAGTCTCTGCATCGATCTCCGCTTCCCTTTCCGATTCAGAGTCAAGCTCAGTGGAACTTTCTGAATCCGAGTCAGCCTCAACATCGGTAGAAGTATCAGAATCTGAATCCTCATCAGAATCAAGTTCAGTCTCCGCTTCGATTTCTGCCTCCCTTTCAGATTCGGAATCAAGCTCAGTAGAACTTTCTGAATCTGAGTCAGCTTCCACATCGGTAGAAGCCTCCGAATCTGAATCCTCATCAGAGTCAAGTTCAGTATCCGCTTCAATTTCTGCTTCCCTTTCCGATTCGGAATCAAGCTCAGTGGAACTCTCTGAATCCGAATCTGCCTCTACATCAGTGGAAGTATCGGAATCCGAGTCAGCTTCAACATCAGCCGTGCTTTCAGAATCAAGTTCCGTTTCTGCATCGATTTCCGCTTCACTCTCCGAATCTGAATCAAGCTCAGTGGAACTTTCTGAATCCGAATCTGCCTCTACATCAGTGGAAGTATCGGAATCCGAGTCAGCTTCAACTTCGGTAGAAGTATCAGAATCAGAATCCTCATCCGAATCAAGTTCAGTTTCTGCATCGATTTCCGCTTCACTTTCAGAGTCAGAATCAAATTCAGTGGAAGTCTCTGAATCCGAATCAGCATCTACATCGGTGGAAGTCTCTGAATCAGAATCGGCATCTACATCAGTAGAGCTCTCAGAATCCGAGTCCGCATCAACTTCGGTAGAAGTCTCAGAATCCTCATCAGAGTCAAGCTCAGTCTCTGCATCGATTTCCGCTTCCCTCTCCGATTCGGAATCAAGCTCAGTGGAACTTTCTGAATCAGAATCAGCCTCTGCATCAATGGAAGTCTCAGAATCTGAGTCAGCTTCCACATCAGTAGAAGTCTCAGAATCTGAATCCTCATCCGAATCAAGTTCAGTTTCTGCATCGATTTCCGCTTCACTCTCCGATTCGGAATCAAGCTCGGTGGAAGTCTCTGAATCCGAATCTGCTTCAACATCGGTGGAGCTATCAGAATCCGAGTCCGCATCAACTTCGGTGGAAGTCTCAGAATCTGAATCCTCATCAGAGTCAAGTTCAGTATCCGCTTCAATTTCTGCCTCCCTTTCCGAGTCAGAGTCAAGCTCAGTGGAACTCTCAGAATCCGAGTCAGCTTCAACATCAGTAGAAGTCTCAGAATCAGAATCCGCATCTACATCGGTGGAACTCTCAGAATCCGAATCGGCATCTACATCAGTAGAGCTCTCTGAATCCGAGTCCGCATCAACTTCGGTAGAAGTATCAGAATCTGAATCCTCATCAGAATCAAGCTCAGTGGAAGTATCAGAATCCGAATCCGCATCCACATCAGTAGAAGTATCCGAATCTAACTCATCATCAGAGTCAAGCTCAGTCTCTGCATCAATTTCTGCCTCCCTTTCTGAGTCAGAGTCAAGCTCAGTGGAAGTCTCCGAATCTGAATCCTCATCAGAATCAAGCTCAGTGGAAGTCTCTGAATCAGAATCGGCATCTACATCAGTAGAGCTCTCCGAATCCGAGTCAGCATCAACTTCGGTAGAAGTATCCGAATCTGAATCCTCATCCGAATCAAGTTCAGTGTCCGCATCGATTTCCGCTTCGGAATCAAGCTCAGTGGAAGTCTCTGAATCCGAGTCAGCATCAACTTCGGTAGAAGTCTCCGAATCTGAATCCTCATCAGAATCAAGTTCAGTATCCGCTTCAATTTCTGCCTCCCTTTCTGAGTCAGAGTCAAGCTCAGTAGAAGTCTCCGAATCTGAATCCTCATCAGAATCAAGTTCAGTCTCTGCATCGATTTCTGTTTCACTTTCCGATTCAGAATCAAGCTCAGTAGAACTTTCTGAATCCGAGTCAGCTTCAACATCAGTAGAAGTCTCCGAATCTGAATCATCGTCAGAATCAAGTTCAGTCTCTGCATCGATCTCCGCTTCCCTTTCCGATTCAGAGTCAAGTTCAGTATCCGCTTCAATTTCTGCCTCCCTTTCCGAGTCAGAGTCAAGCTCAGTGGAACTCTCTGAATCCGAGTCAGCTTCCACATCGGTAGAAGTATCAGAATCAGAATCCTCATCAGAGTCAAGTTCAGTATCCGCGTCGATTTCTGCTTCCCTTTCCGATTCGGAATCAAGCTCAGTGGAACTTTCTGAATCCGAATCCGCATCAACTTCGGTAGAAGTCTCCGAATCTGAATCCTCATCAGAGTCAAGTTCAGTCTCTGCATCGATTTCCGCTTCACTTTCAGAGTCAGAATCAAATTCAGTGGAAGTCTCTGAATCCGAATCGGCTTCAACATCGGTGGAGGTATCCGAATCTGAGTCCGCATCTACATCAGTAGAGGTATCAGAATCTGAATCCTCATCCGAATCAAGTTCGGTATCCGGTTCAATCTCAGCCTCCCTTTCAGAGTCCGAGTCGGCATCGACATCAATGGAGCTTTCCGAATCTGAGTCAAGTTCAGTGTCAGCTTCAATCTCTGCTTCACTATCTGAATCCACTTTAGATTCTGAATACGATTTCTTTAAGCCAGTCACTCCATCATTGGCTCCAGCAGTCAGACCAATTACTCCGTCAATGACTCCGGAGGGTTCTCTGAGTACTTCAGCAAGCCTTTCCGAATCATCCTCAGAGTCAATTTCTGTGGAAGCATCAGAATCTAGTTCCATCTCTGCTTCTATGTCTGAATCTGCTTTAGATTCTGAATACGATTTCTTTAAACCAATCACTCCGTCAATGACTCCGGAAGGCTCTCTGAGTACTTCAACGAGCGGTTCAGAATCAAGTTCAGAATCAGCGCTTCTTTCATTGATTGATATCGGCTCAGAAAGCGAATCGTTATCAGTAAGCGTGTCAGAAAGTGAGTCTGTATCAGATTCAGTGTCAAACTCTGACTATCCTTCCGAATCGATAAGCGAGTCAACATCAGCGACAGAGTCAATCTCAACTTCAATGTCTGATAGCTTAACAAACGAAGTACAGCCAGACTTTGGAAATCCAGGGAACAGTATAGGTCAAAAATTACCAGCGACTGGTGATGAAAATGCTCTAGGAGCAACCTTTGCAGGCTTCTCTATCCTTGCGGCAGCCCTTGTTGCGGGTAAAAAACGCAAAAAGGATGATAAAGAGCAGGAGCAAAACTAAGCTTCAATAACCAAGAAGTCCGCAATTGCGGACTTTGTGGTTTATTTGGCCTTTTAGGAACAGTTGTAAATCTAGAAACGGAATGTGGAAACTTATCTGACATTACTCTAAAAAATGATGGGAGTAAGAACGGTAGGATATGTTTTCAAGGAAAGAACTTCCAGAAGTTTATCACTATTCTTGCGAATACAGAATGAGGAATTTAATTTTATGAATAAATTTATCACTAATTTTTATGGGCATTCAGCTGTTTCAACTGCACAGATTGCTCAACATATGACGACAAATATTGCTAAAACAATGGGTTTTAAAGAAATTGCAATCGTTGCTCATGATTCAGGACGTGATACGGATATGGAACGCTGGAAACGTATAGAAGGTTTTCTAGCTCCTGTACAGGGCGGCGAATTAGCCGTGGTGCAACTGCCGTCCTGGTCTGGTTTTGAATTTGACAAAGTCTTGATTGAGCAGTTAAAAAATCGTGTGGAAAAAGTAGTAATTTTCACTCACGACTTCATTCCACTCATGTTTAAACCTAACTTTTATCTAATGAAATACTATATTGAGCTCTATAATCAAGCGGATTTAGTAATTCTGCCTTCTGAAAAGATGCATAAAATCTTAATTAATTTTGGTTTAGAAACACCCGTTTTGATCCAAGAAATTTGGGACCATACAAGCAGTATCACTCTTGAGGCGAAGCTGGTTTTTCAGCGAAAAATTAAGTTTGCTGGAGGTGTTCAACGTTATCCGTTTATCAAAAACTGGTCCAGTAATATCTTGCTGGAAGCATATTCGAAAGGAGCAGTTGAGGCAGTGGGAAATGTTGAACTCAAAGGCTGGATGCACGATGATCAACTGATGCGTTCGCTTAATGAAGGGGGAATTGGTCTAGTTTGGACAGAAGATGATATGGAAGATGAGCACTTTGACAAAGCGTACTTCCAGATTGTTAATCATTTTAAATTTTCAACTTATTTGGCAGCAGGTCTTCCTGTTATTGTGCCTAAATGCTTTGCGAAGGCAGATTTTGTACAACGTAATGGCCTTGGTTTTGTAGCTGGAAGTTTGGAAGAAGTTGTATCAATCGTGGAAAAGATGAATGAAGAAGAGTATGAAAAACTCATCGAAAATGTGAAAGATGTAGGTGCTTTAATCACCGATGGACATTTTACGAAAAGTCTTATAATTGAGATTGAAAAAGCTCTCTTTTTGAAGTAAGAATAGGATGATGTAGTGTATGACTATTTACAATTTTAATCATGGTATCGGTTGGGCCAGTTCCGGTGTAGAATATGCCCAAGCCTACCGTTCGAATATTTTTAAGAAAAACAAGCAGGATGCTCAATTTATTTTTACGGATCTCTTTCTCGAAAATCTTCAGCCTATGACGGAAAATATTGGCTTTGATGATGGTGAAATCATTTGGCTCTATGGCTATTTTACAGATGTAAAGATTTCGCCTACTCGTTTCGGCAGACAAGATTTGGAAGCGACTTTTCCCAAGGCCGCCGATAAGGTGGAGGAAGGGGAAACACAAATTACCTACAGCTTTAACGATAATCACATGAGGATGACTGCTTTCTTGGATAAAAAGAACAAGGATAAAATCTATCGTACAGAGATTGTCGTTGCTGGCAAGCTAATTCAGCGGGATTACTACACTTACACGAAGACTTTTAGCGAGTACTTCAAACCTGTGAATAATCAGGCAAATATTTATCAGCGACGTTTCTTCAATGAAAATGGCTCGGTGGCTTACGATGAATTAATCAATGGCAAGGAATCCCTCTATATTTTCAGTGACCGGACCATTTACTCTAAGGAGGCGCTAATCCAGTATTTTGTGGAGTGTCTTGACTTGACGGAACAGGACATCTTGATTATTGATCGTTCTACGGGCATGGGACCACAAATTATCAGGGCTTCAGGGCCAGCAAAAGTTGGTATCGTCATTCATGCGGAGCATTTCAGTGAGTCGTTTACGACGGATAAGCAAATTCTTTGGAATAATTTCTATGACTATCAGTTTGAAAATGCTTCTGTTATTGATTTCTTTATCACAGCTACTGAACGACAAAAAGAAGTTATTGAGGACCAGTTTAAGAAATATAATAAGGGAGAAATTACCATTTATACTCTCCCTGTAGGTTCTATTGACGAATTGAAAAAAGCGAGTGTCCGTAAGAAAAATAGTTTGATTACAGCTTCAAGACTTGCTGCTGAGAAACACATAGATTGGCAGATTAAAGCAGTTGTGGAAGCACGTAAGAAGATTAAGGACTTAACTTTAGATATTTATGGCTATGGAGGTGAAGGAACAGCTTTGCGCCAGTTAATTAAGGATTTAGGCGCGGAAAGTTATATTTGTCTCATGGGACAACATGATTTGACGGATGTGTATAAGAACTATCAAACTTATGTGGCGACTTCAACTTCAGAAGGTTTTGGTCTGACCTTACTTGAAGCAGTAGGATCAGGACTTGGCATGATTGGATTTGATGTTCCTTACGGTAACCAAACGTTTATTCATCCAAGGCAAAACGGTTACTTGTTGGACTATGACAAAAATAATCGCTCCAAAACTGTTGAAGACATTACTCGGGCTATTATCGCCATGCAGGAAAAAGACGAAGCAGCACTTCACCTCATTTCCCAATCATCCTATGATATTGCCAAAAAATATTTGACAGAGGAGATTCAAAAAATGTGGTTGAAACTCGAACAAGAGGTAATAAAACAATGATTAACTTATTTGAAAATTATAATGCCCAAGCTTTTGACTTGGAACATTCTTTACGCCAGGCAGGTTTTACACACACCACCATTGTTCTGGAAGAAAATGGCTTTATGCCTGAACATGTCCAAACTCCCGTTGGTTATTTTACGGGCATGCAAAAAAATCATCAACTGGATGCTGATGCTCGACCAGAACCACTCTTTTTTAACGAAGTCAAGGTCCCTTTCTATTGGGAAATAAGAGGGGACAGCACACAAGCTGAAATTTTTGAAGGCTATAAAAAAATGGGGCACATCAAGTACAGTAAGCGTGAAAATGACTATAGAGTAGTTTCAACTGTCGAATGGTATAACGATGCTGGCCGTGTGCGTCAAATAGATATGTATAATCAGTTTGGAGAACGTTATGGCAAGCGTACTTACTCCGATGGAAGCATGGCTTTGACGACTTACTTTGATGATAAAGGACGTGAAGTTATTTTAGAAAATCACGTCACGGGTACAGTCCAGGTTAATCATGAAGGAAAGCACCATGTTTTTGAAAACTTCAATGCCTTCATTCTTTTCTTCATGGAAATAGCGCATATAGAAAGTGATGAGATTTTCTACAACAATCTGGGGCGCCCCTTCTTTATTATCAATCGCCTTAAAGCGCTCAATCCTGAAAAAAACTTTGCCCATACTCTTTTTTGGCAGGAAACTTCAGAAGATATTCCTGGTAATATGAGAAGCATTCTTGATGATACCAATAATGCAACCCAACGGATTGTTATTCAAGACAGAGCGGAATTTGAGAGAATCATGAGTCAGTTGGAGGGAATATCTCTGAACACAGAACTTATGCAACTGGGCTACCTCTATCCTCTTAAAAATCGTAGTTCCTTAAGTTCAGAAGCCTTTATTTTCACTAACTCTGCAGAAATTGAAGCGCTGGAAACTATAGTTGCAGCACTGCCCGAAATTCATTTTCATATTGCAGCACGAACCACGATGAGTCCTTCTCTGATGGCTTATGAAGATAGAAATAATGTCAGTGTTTATCCTAATGTTGGTGATGAAGACATCAGAAAGTCTCTGAAAAATAACAGTTTCTACTTAGATATCAATCATGCTAATGAAATGGAAAATATCATCCGGCAAGCTTTTGAACACAATCAGTTGATTTTAGCTTTCGATAATGTCGTGCACAATAAGCGCTATACCGCTACAGAAAATATTTTCAGTAAAGATAATGCACAGGCACTGATTGACAAAGTTAAAATCTTGTCCCAAGATAACACCGCTTTTCAAGCAGCACTTAAAAGGCAGCACAAACATGCAGGTCAAACTGATATTTATGATTACCAGAACATTTTGAACTGATTGTAGTTAAGTTCATCAGAAGAAGCTGGTTGTTTCCCATAAAGAAAGATACAAACGATTAAAAAACAGGAGATAACTCTTAGGATTAAGAACCACCTCCTGTTTTTTGTTATTTTCTGTTTTTAGCTTCTTTTTCTAATAAAATCTGCTTTATGTCTCTGAGCTCTCTTTTTGCTCGGCTGAAGTCAAGGGCTAACGACAAAACACCGAGAGCTAAGAGAAATTGTGTAATATCCGATAGGATTGAAAAAAACGTATCCATAGCTCATCGTCCATACATAAAGTCATCAAAGCCTAAGGCTGCCCAAAAGCTAATGGTGCTGATGGTAAACCAATACGGTTTTGAATTTCTTTTATATGCAGTACGTGTCGTCCATCGACGACTCAACGCTTGCATAGCTGCATATCTACCCGCAGAATAAAAACTTTTACCAATATTAATCCCTGCCCAAATAAGTGAGGCAACAGCCGCAAGTCTCTGTCTATCGAGTAAATTTGCATATTCATCAAGTAGCTTTTCTCCATCTTCTTGTGAAATTTCTTTAATATCATGAATTCCTTTCCTAAGTAAGAAATCTTCAAAGCTTTTTTTATCTAAATTTAGACTTGTTTCATCAACTTGTGTTACCTCTGCAGTTATTTCTGGAATAACTAGACTCTGAGCTACCCCCACTACTGAGGGAACTAGTGATGAAAATAGTACTGTTGTGGTGACGATACTAGTTACTGTTTTTTTAAAATGTTTTTTCTTCACCCTCTGCTTTCCTCCATATCCAATGTTTTTCATGAGCTGCAGTCTCATACTAAAAATATATTTACTTTAAATCTTAGCACACTTTAGCTGTCTTAATTTTTTAAAATCCTTTTGGATTAGGAGACAATTATTCTACGAATATGGCGGGAGCTAACAATATAACAGTGAGGTTACTTTGTGAAGTGGATGAAGGAAAAAGATAGGGAATCATATGTTTAATGTAGTGACTCCTAAAAGCTAGACTTTTGGATGAGATAGAAATCTCTCATTTTTTGTGTTTTATTTTTGATAAGCCCAAGTGTCGATAATTAATTGATTGATATCCGCAAGTTCGGCCTCATTTACGTCCACCAATTCTGCAAATATTACGTTGTCTTTATTCATGTCTTTTTTCCACAATAGCGTTGGTCACAGTGACTTGTGCCACTAAAACCTCACGCGCATCTGTAAACTTCAGCTCCCACACATGTGTACGCCCACCTTTGTGCAGAAGAAGACCTTGAGCAAAGAGTATTCCTGCTGCTTTAGTTGGGTTCAAATGATTGCCGTTGACCGCTTGGCCGACAGCAAAATATTTATCGTCAAGCAAGAGATTACTTGCCATACCAGCAGCAACCTCAGCAAAGGCAAGCGTTGCCCCACCATTTAAGAAACCTTGAGGTTGCGCGTGAAAGTCCTCTAAAGGCATTTGAGCGGTAAAACCTGTTGGGGTTAAAACCAGCTTTTGAATACCCAGCTGTTCAATTAAATTCATGTAAAAATCTCCTTTTTCACGGTGTAATATTCAAGTGCTGCTTGATTGATAGATACACCCAAGCCCTTGCCACGCGGTCTGTTCATCTTGCCTTCAATAAATTTAATCTCTGGTAGGATCAAATCTTCCGTAAAATAATAGGACGAATCTGACAAATCCCCAGGCATGGCATTGTCGCCTAAAGTGGCCAGTTGTGTATGCAATATCTTGGAAATACCACTTTCGACCATACTGCCAATCCAGAAGGAAATGTTATTTTTCCGGCAAAAGGCGATAGCTTCTTTTGTTTGATAAAGTCCACCTAAGCGGCCAATTTTGATATTGAGCATGGTTTTCCCCTTAAGTTGAGAAAGGGTCTGGAAATCACTCCAACTTTGGACATTTTCATCAAAACAGATAGGTGTTGAAAGCTGCGGAAGAATGTCTTTATAATCTTCGAGATTATCAGTAGCAAAAGGCTCTTCAACGCAGACAAGTCCAAATTGATCGAGCTTTATCAGCGCTTCGATATTTTCAAGGGAATAAGAACGGTTGGCATCAACAGCCCATTGGAGCTGAGGATAATGCTCCACAGCATATTGGACGCGTTCAAAACCATCTGTGGGTTTAATTTTAAGCTTTATTCTTTCCACACCTTGGGCGATTAAGGACTCGATTTTTTCAGGAAGCTGCTCAAAAGGCACATCGCCCAAGACGGCCCCACGGGATAAAGTTTCTGTCAATGGTTCAAGAAAAAGGGTAGCGATTGTATTTTTTCCTTGGGCTTTGTAATAAAGGTCCAGCAAGGCATTCTCCAAACCCGCCATTGCCATCGGCAAGGGCTGCTCAAAAAACGCATGAATCTCAAAGGGATGCGTGAAGTGTGTCGCCATTACTTTTGGAATGTAAGTTTGCGCCAAGTATTCCCATGAGCTTTCAAATGTTTCTTGCGTGTAGAAAGGTGTGGTGAAGCTTACACATTCACCATATCCACGATGACCGGTTTCGTCTTCGGCAATGATAATAATGGTGTCACGTTGCTTCAGCTCACCTTTGGCTGTCTTAAAGTTAAACTTCATCGGAAGTTGGACGTGATTCAAACTGATCGATTTAAGCTTCATGTTTTAAATTTTTTCTAAGGATTTTGCCTGAGGCATTTTTGGGTAGAGCATTCATTTTGATAATTTGACGCGGCAGTTTATACTTGGCCAGACGTTGACTCAAAAAGCTTGTAATTTCTTGTATATCGGGCGCTCCAGCGTAGAAAAGAAGTGGCACTTGGCCCCAAGTTTCGTCTTCCTGCGGGACAAGCGCACATTCGACAATGCCCTCTAAGCTATAGAGTAAATCCTCAATCTCTTTGGGATAAATATTTTCTCCACCGGAAATAATGATATCTTTACGACGATTGAGAATATAAAGGAAGTTGTCTTCATCAAAATAGCCGATATCCCCTGTGTTGAAGAGTTGAACGTCCTCTTGATGAAGATAGCCTTTCATGAGCATTGGTGATTTTAGATGTATTTCGCCAGCCTGATCAGCATCAGGATTTAAAATTTCAATCTCTACGCCAGGAAGTGCTTGACCGACCGAAGTCAGCTTGTCTGGATGTTCCAAAATGTTGAAGGTGACAGATTGGGAAAAAGTTTCGGTCATCCCGTAAGTCTTGTAGACAGGTAGACCTTGTGCAAAACATGCCTGTATCAAAGGCTGCGGAATAAATTCCCCTCCCAACAAGAGGACGCGAAGACTTTCGGCAGCAATTTTTTCATGAACACGTTTAAGCATGGTCGGTACCATGGAAACCATATTGACCGAGCTGTTATTAATCAGTTTGATCAACTCCTCCTCATCGAAAGAAGCACATATAGTGGCCTGAGTGGCATTATAGAGGCTGCGCATGATGATGGATAGACCACTGACATGAAACATGGGGAGAACGACAAGCCAGTTGTCTTCTGGAAGAACGCCCATGGTTGCTGCAGAAGCAGCCACATGTGCTGCAAGCATTTTCCATGTGATAGGAACAGATTTGAACTTTCCAGTTGTCGCACTGGTGTTCATGATCACAGCAATCTTCTCTGGCGCTGGCTGCCAATTGAGCACAGCTCTGCTGGTTTCTAAAGAATGGATATCAGAGAAAGACAAGTCTGCTGGATAGGTTTGCTGGTCCGAAGCAATCAGCAGTTCCACACCAAGTTCAGTCAGTTGTGCTTGGATTTCATTAGCTGTAAGATGCGTGTTGAGCAGGAGGACTTCCTTGCCCAAAGCCAATAGCGCAAAGAGCACAATTGCCATCTCTGGCGAATTTTCTGAAAGAAGAGCTAGGCGGTTGTGCCTAGCTGTTTCTTTGTTTAAATGTTGGGCTGTCTGAACAGTTTTATCGTAGACTTCTTTAAAAGTCAGTTGATTTAAGAAAAGTTTATTTGGCGATTTTTCAGCCTGTTCTTTTAACCATTTCATAGCTTAAGGGAATTTAGGGAATTGATCAAAGTCAGGTTTGCGTTTTTCTTTGAAAGCATCGCGCCCTTCTTTGGCTTCATCGCTGAGGTAGTACATGAGCGTTGCATCACCGGCAAATTGTTGCAAGCCAGCAAGTCCATCAGTTGCAGCATTCATTGAGCCTTTAAGCATACGAAGTGCCATTGGTGACAAGGCAAGCATTTCTTCGGCCCATTTAACTGTCTCGTCTTCAAGTTGATCAAAAGGTACAACAGTGTTTACCATGCCCATATCCATTGCTTCTTGTGCAGTGTATTGACGGCAGAGGAACCAGATTTCACGTGCTTTCTTTTGGCCAACCATAGCAGCCAAGAGTCCAGCACCATAACCAGCATCAAAAGAACCAACACGTGGGCCTGTTTGCCCAAACTTAGCATTTTCAGAAGCAATTGTTAAGTCACAAACGATGTGGAGAACGTGCCCACCACCGATAGCAAAACCGTTGACCATAGCAATAACAGGTTTTGGTGTGATACGGATCAAGTGTTGCAAGTCTAAGACGTTAAGACGAGGAATTTGATCTTCACCAACATAGCCACCATCTCCACGAACTTTTTGGTCGCCGCCAGAGCAGAAAGCTTCCTTGTCTTCACCTTGACCGTGGTTAGCACCTGTCAAAACAATGACACCAACAGAAGTGTCGTCACGTGCTACAGTAAAGGCATCGATAAGTTCCACCACTGTTTTAGGGCGAAACGCATTACGTACTTCAGGACGATTGATCGTAATTTTCGCAATACCGTTATAAGTTTCGTAAATGACATCTTCATACTTGCGGTCTAAAGCAAGCCAGTTATATTTTGACATAGTTTGTCTCCTTTTAGTATTCTACCTTATTCATTATAGCATGGTTCTACCTGGCAAAGAGTTGGATAAGATTAAGTTAAAATGCTGAGGCAGTTCGAGGTGTACGTTGTGCCCTGCGCCCTCTACGATAAGACTCCGTACTCTCTTATAAGTACTGAGTTGCTCAGCAATCTGCCTATATTTTTGATCCAGAGCACCGGTAATATAAAGTAAAGCTACATTTAAATCTTGAAGCCTCTGCGAAATGTCTGGAAGATTTCCTTGCCCAGTAGCTCGCAAAGTTTGAGCGAGAGCATGGGGCGCATTTAGGGCACGGCTGGACCAGATTTTATATTGTACTTCCTGAGGAAGTTTTTGTTGACTTTGGAAGATAGGGAGCGCGCCCCAATAGTCCGCAAACCAGACCGCTCCCTTTTTTTCTATCTGGTCTGCAAGCTCTAGGTCAGACTGCCTCCGCTTTTTACGCTGCAGAGGATTAGAAATACCTAGAGCCGCAGATTCCAAAATGAGCTGTTCAATAGGTTGTTCAGGAAACTGAAATGCGAATTGTAGAGCAATTCGTCCCCCCATCGAATAGCCGAGGAGAGTATAAGCCTCTCCATGAAAAAGCAGTTCTACAAGCTTTTGAAGCTGTTGAAGAATGCTTGAAAGCTGATAGGCTTCCAGAGTTTTAGGCTTACTGGACTTCCCGTGTCCAATAAAGTCTAAAGCAAAAACTTGATAATCTGGAAGCAATAAATTTTCCCAAGTAAGAGCCGACTGACTAAAGCCGTGCAATGCTAACAGGGGTTTACCTTGCCCATGTATTCTGACATGAAAAGTATTCATGCCAATCTGAATGTACCTATCTTCAAATATCATAAGTCGTATATTTCTTGTGTAATTCTAAGCTCACGTCCTTGTCCGTCTTAATTTCGAGTAAATGGATTCCTGCTGAGTTAATGCTTTGACGAAAATGCTCTTCAAAATCTTGATAATCTACAACCAGATGATAATCAAGCCCAATTAAACGAGCTAAGCCAGAAAAATCAAGTCCATGAGGTGTTGAAAAAAGATAATCAAAATGGGGCTGCCCTTTTTGTGCCAAATGATGGAAGATACCCCCACCGTCATTGTTAAAAAGTACAATAGTCAGGTTTAACTGCTGTGTTTTTCCAACAATCAAACCATTCATATCATGAAGCATGGAAAGGTCTCCAGTTAATAAAACGGTTGGCACCCCGTTGGTGGAGACACCTAGAGCGGTGGATTCTTGACCGTCAATACCATTTGTCCCACGATTTCCTAAAAGGTGAACATGAGAATGTTGACTGCGCCAAAAATAGTCAACATTACGGATAGCCATGGAGTTAGAAATCAAGAGTTGTGCTTTTTCTGGCAGAAGTGCTTGGAGGACTTGGATATAGTGTCCCTCAAAAGGAGTCCTTTCTTCTTCAACAGTTTGGAGTTTCTGGCGCATTTTCTTTTGAAGTTTTTGCCAGACTTTCAGATAGTGGTTGTCAGAGCTTAAAGTAGGAACTTCTTGACAAAAAGCAGGTACATCTGCTTGGACTAGCTGTGTCGTTGTTTGACTTGGGTTTCGGTAATCCAGCGCAGGGTCAACTTGGATGTACTCGGCATCAGCATTTTGAGCAATCAATTGCAAAACATGTTTCGATACAGGAATTTGTCCAAATTGTAGGAAAAAATCAACCTTGAGTTCTTTTAAAACTTGCGGATGGGCCAGAAAAGCATCGTACGTGTCGATAATGTTGGGATGTTCATACTTACGAAGATTAGACAGAGGATCAGCCAAAAGAGGGGCTTGGAGTTTTTCGGATAATGTTATGAGAGCTTCTTGATAATTGGAGTTACTGTCTGGACCAGCAAGAATGACACCATTACCGCTTAATTCTGGGATAGATTGCGGCTTAATGTTTCCTTTGCTGATGATGAATTTTTTTCTGCCTTTTCGATAATTTTCAGCATTTAAGTCAGGTATCAAAGGCTCACTGACAGGTACATTAACGTGGGCAGCAGCAGAGGGGACACTGACTGCAGCTGCAAAAGCACGCTGTGCTACCTTACGAGGATATGTCCAAAAGTTGTGCTCAGTCGGACGACTTAATTCTTCATAATGATTCACAAATTTTCCGAAATACTCCGACTGATTTACAGTTTGAGCAGCGCCTACAAACTGCAAGTCATTGGGACGATCGGCTGTAAGAAGAATTAAGGGCACACGACTGTGTTTTGCTTCCGTAAGGGCAGGAAGATAGTGGGCAGCGGCAGAACCAGAGGTACAGATAAGCACAACAGGGCGTTGTTGCACTTTAGCTATACCGAGAGCAAAAAAAGCAGCAGAACGTTCATCAATATTTACATAAGTGTCGTACTTCCCATATTCTTCGAAAAGCATGGCCAGTGCTGTCGAACGAGAACCCGGACTAAAGACCGCTTCGCGTACGCCCAAATGATAAAGTTCATCAACAAGTGGAGCTAAGTATTCATTATTCATCTTAAAGAGCCTCGAGTATTGTTTTTAGTTTTATTTTTGTTTCATCAAATTCAGCCTGGCAGTCAGAAGCAGCAACAATTCCACATCCGGCATAAGCGTAACAGGCTTTATCCTTAAGAAGTGCAGAGCGAATCGCAACGATGATTGTGCCGTTGCCTTGGGAATCAATGAGCCCTAAAGGCGCAGCATATAACCCCCGCTCGTGTTTTTCGTTTGCACGTAAAAAGTCAAGTGCAGCATGGCTGGGATAACCGCCTAACGCAGGTGTTGGATGAAGATGCTTTGTCCAGTCGATTAGGGAATGCTCACCAGCCTCAGCTTTTAAAACTGTTTGTAAATGATAAACATTTTTTAAAGTCATTATGTCAGTTTGCTCAATTTTAACTTGTGAAACTTTCTCCAACAATTTTTCTTTAATTTTTTGGACAACAATCTGATGTTCCTGAAGATTTTTCGAGTCTTTCAGTAAAAGCTGTGCTCCATTTTCAAGAGCACGGGGCATCGTGCCTGCTAAAGCATAACTCAGCACCTGATTCCCAGTTTTTTGGACCAAAATTTCCGGTGAAGCTCCCAGGAAGGTTTTGCCGGACTTATGATAAGCAAAGATAAAAGCTCCAGGATTGTTTTGCACAAGACGTTCAAGGATTGCTTCAACATTGAAGGGAGTAAGACTGGTAAATTTTACTTCTCTAGAAGCAACGATTTTGACAGTTTTTCCGCTAGTGATGTTTTCTTGAAGTTTCTTGTAAAGTTTTACCCACTCCGTATACTCTGGCGCTTCCTCTTCGTAGCTATGATGCTGAAGGACAGTCTCTTGGTCCTTAATATCGGGAAGGGGATCACACGACAGGACATAAGAGTCTGTCTTTGTTTGGATGTAGTAATGTTTGAAAGCGATGATTTCATTGCCCATATCTTGCCAAAGCTCACCCTTCACCTGTTCAAAAAAACTTTGACTATAGAAAACGTAAGGATAGTTTTTTATCTCCTTTTCTTGAACTGTTGTTAGTCTCTGACTCGCAATAATCAAAGTTTGCTTTTGACTATCGTACCAAAAAAAACGCTCACTGGGGTCAGGAAAGGCAGACCAAAAGGCAAGCGGGTGCTTTAATTTGAGATTTATCCGTCTATACTTCATAGTAATGAAATTATATCACAGATTAGAGTAATTAGGTCAGGAATAGAGCCAACTTTGTTACGCGGTAGGTGCTTGGTTACGTTTTTAACTACGTTTGAGTGACAACTCATTAGACCTCATTTAGGTCTTTTTTATTGAAATGCCTTAAATATTGGTGATTATGCGGATTTGACGGTATTCTAATTATAGTTCAGTCTGAAATTATATCACAGATAGGGGAAAGAACGTGATATAATAAACTTATTAAAAAATATAGAAGAAACTGGAAAGAACTGAATGAATATCTATGTAGGACTTGCGGAGCATCAGAAGATAGAAAGTAAGAGACTGTGGCTTCGGCCTTTTTCCATGAAAGATACGGCTGACATGTTTGAATACAGTTCTGATGCAGCTAATCTTGAATTTATCTTTCCACCTCATCGTACTGTGGAACAGACTCAGTTTGTCCTCGCCAATCATTTTATGAAAGAACCTTTGGGAAAGTGGGCGATAGAGCTAAAAGATCAGAAAAAGATGATTGGGGTCTTACAGTGTGTCAGACTTTCTGAACGTGAGGAGGTCGCGGAGATCGCCTATGTGCTCAATAAGCGTTACTGGAATCAAGGGCTGATGACTGAGGCTTTGCAAGTTTTAACAGATATTTGCCTCCAGCAAATAGGGCTAAAAGCCCTGGTGCTCAACTGTGACACAAAGAACTACAGTTCAATTCAGGTCGCAAAAAAAGCAGGATACAGGCGAGTAGAGCGTTTCAAAGGAAGCAATCAATATACCGGACGTATATCTGAATTTGAAAAGTATGAAATAAAAAGAAATCAAGCAGCAGGAGTAGCTCATGTCTAAACACGAAGAAATTCTAAATTATATAGAAAAACTCGACATTGGAAAACAAGTCAGTGTTCGGCGTATCGCGAATCATTTAAGCGTAGCAGATGGCACAGCTTATCGGGCCATCAAAGAGGCGGAAAATCGTGGTTTAGTGGCAGTCAATGACCGCTCAGGTACAGTTCGAGTCTCTATAAAAGGTCAAAAGCGTAGAAACAAGCTGACTTTCGGTAAGATAGCAGAAGTAGCCAATGCCGAAATTCTTGGGGGACATGCTGGCTTAGATGTCGAGTTTAGCCGCTTTTCTATCGGAGCCATGCAACCCGAAAGTGTCAAAAAATATCTGATGAAAAACAGTCTGATGATTGTTGGGGATCGGAAAGATATTCAGAGTATGGCACTTCATGGGCAGAGTGCTGTGCTGGTCACAGGAGGATTTGAAGTTGATCAAGATGTCATTGACTATGCAAATGATATGGGCATCCCACTGTTGCGAGCGACAGCTGATACTTTTACAGTCGCAAATCGTATCAGTCATGCTTTGGCAAATGAACTGATAAAAAAAGATATCATGACGGTGGCAGAAATCTCCCACGATCACCGTCCGGTTCTTCGAGAAGAAGATACGGTTAAGGACTTTATGGAGCTCATGAAGCGGACGAACTTAAGCCGTTTTGCTGTTGTCAACCCTCATCGTATCGTTGTTGGTGTCGTGACTATGCGAGATATTGCTCACAAAAACTTGGATACGCAGATCAACAAATTGATGAATTCTCCAGAAGTTGCCAAGCAAAAAATGACTGTTGCCAGCATTTCACAAAAGATGATTCACGAAGGGTATGATATTATGCCTATTGTGAATAAGGACTATACTTATGCAGGTGTTGTGACCAAGTCTGAGGTTTTAGAGAGTCTTCAAAGGAGTCAAGAAGAAAATCAAGTGACACATACCTTTAGTGAAGATATGTCCAGAAAGATTAGTGAAAAAGGCTCCGCATATACTGTTATGGTTGAGCCGCTGATGGTTAACAATGTGGGAAATATTTCCAGTGCTGCGCTGGGAGAAATTGTGACCATAGTGGTGCAGCGCACCTTAGACAAAAGGCGCCGCAGAAATGTCATCCTAGAGTCAATGAATCTCCACTTAATGGGGACTGTAGCGATTGATAACCTTTTGGAGATTTATCCTAAAGTCATTAATGAAACGCGTTTAGGTGCAGTGGTGGATATTGAGATTTATTACATCAACAACATTATTGCTAAAGCTGTCGTAAACTTACAAATTACATAAGGAAAGAAATTATGAAAGATATTATTACAAAAATTAAAGCATACGATACGATTCTCATTCATCGTCATAAAAATCCAGATCCCGATGCACTTGGGTCACAGTGCGGACTAAGAGCTATTTTGAGAGAGAATTTTCCTGAAAAAAAAATCTATGCTGTTGGATATGATGAACCAACACTGACATACTTGGCAGTAATGGATCAGGTAAATTTAGAGTCTGACACTTCCTATCTGAGTATCATTTGTGATACAGCAAATACTCCCCGCATTGATGACGACCGCTGGAAGGAGGCAGATTATGTTATCAAAATAGACCATCATCCCAATGACGATGCTTATGGTGACTTGCGTCTGGTTGAGCCAGCACGAAGTTCCACTTCAGAAATCATCACCGACTTGGCTTTAACACAGGGATTAAAGTTGAATGCAGAGGCAGCTCGACTCCTTTATGGTGGAATTGTTGGAGACACGGGGCGTTTTCTTTATCCTGCTACATCAGCTCAAACCTTGTATCTTGCGAGCAAGTTAGCAGAATATGACTTTGATCGTCCGGCGCTAGGGCGGGAAATGACTTCCTTTGACATGAACGTTGCACGTCTGCAAGGCTATGTCTATGAAAACCTTGAAATTTCTGAAAATGGAGCAGCGCGCGTGATTTTGAGTAAAGAGATTTTGGAAAAATTTAATTT
The DNA here is from genome assembly GCF_016758115.1 of Lactococcus garvieae. GTDB lineage: Bacteria > Bacillota > Bacilli > Lactobacillales > Streptococcaceae > Lactococcus > Lactococcus muris. The sequence goes on along the minus strand of NZ_WIVG01000018.1, from coordinate 10,475 downwards.
ACGTGATGCAGAAACTTCAAGTATCGTAGGGATACCGGGAAATATCCGAGAGGTCCAGTCTTGGGCTATCTTTGTGGAGCAAGAAGATGGACACTACCGTGTGCGTATGCGTTCAAAAACAAAGCCTATCAATGAGATTGCCAAGCGACATGACGGCGGGGGGCATGCTTTGGCTTCAGGAGCTAACTCCTACTCTTTAGAAGAAAACGAGCAAATTTGGCAAGAACTACAGGCTAATTTGAAATAAAGTATAAAAATCAATCCGAGATTATAGGATTGTTTTTTTTTTTTTTTGTGATTATAGAGAATATTGGTGTTTTTAATAAACATTCTTTCTAGAGATATCATTGTAACAAAAGTGTTATGATTACATTTCGTAAATATTAAGTAACATGTTAAAATATGATGAGAGATATCATTGTATTTGGAGAAAGCCCCCCAATGACTTATAATCAGACAACACAACACAACACAACACAACACAACACAACACACATAAACAAGCGGTAGATTGCCGTTCTTTTCTCCATGCCCCAAAACGTTCCGGATGACTGGGACGTTTTTTTGCCGTGCCCCAAAGATAAAACTATTGGTTGTGACTCCAAGAGTCATAAGGCTTCTCACACCCATAAAAATTAGAACATAAGGAAGAAATAAAATGTACTCAACAAACAGAAACAGGAAAAAACTAGGAATCCTTTTAGCCATACTCTCCGTCCTGCTGCTCATCTCAGGGACCTTTGCATGGTTCTCCTTCACACAGCGGGCCATCAATGACCGAAGTGGAAATATTAACTTCGAAGAAGTAGGCCGTCTGCACGACTACTTTGACCGCGTCTCAGGCAACAAGGATGTCTTCGCCGAGAACTTTGGCGATGCCCCTATCTTGGTGCGTGTAAAACTCCTCGAATACATGGAAATCAATGGCGAATCTCTGGTCCAAGCCGACCCACAAGAGGTGGCAGAGGGCAACGCAGTCCAACCCATCAAAGAAGACACAGGCACATGGACGTCTTGGACACCAGAAGCCTCAGGCAATACAGTTGGCCAACGTGTCGGACCGGGCGCCGTCTTCAATGCCCGTGCCCGCTGGACCGTCGGTTGGAATCCCCGAGCAGCCACAGACGGCTCTGGGCAGCTGAATGCTCCCTACTTCATGCCTACCTTTAACCGCGCCCGCGATGACCACAAGACAGCCGCTGCAGGAGACGGGCGTGACTGGACCCAGTCGGGAGAAGAAGCCGATACATCGGCTAGCCCTGATGGAACCAATGCCGGCGCAGATGCCACAGGGGTCACACATCCCGGGAATGGTACAGATGGCTACTGGAACAGTGGCAGCACAGCCACCTCACTCCTAGGAACACCGCCCGATACTGAAGACGGGACACACACGGCTCGCCAAACTGTCATCCAAGACCAACCGGTCATGTTGCTCAGTCAGTGGAATGCCCTGCCCGTTCAAGACCGTGTCGGCAACTTCTGGGTGGTGGATCCCCAGACAGGCTGGGCTTATTGGGCCAACCTGCTCTTCCCAGAGGAAGCGACTTCCTTCCTCCTCGACCAAGCCAATCTTAATACCAGTGGCCTACGTGGAGATATTTACTATGGCATTAAGGCTGTAGCCAATATGGTGTCTAACACAGATAATGATGTGTCGGCACTATGGGAGGGAAGTAACGAAAACCACAGCGACCTTGCCAAGCAACTGGTGGATGAAGTGCGTAATGGCTTACCTATCCTTGATGAGCTGGAACCGGGACAGATTTTCTCTATGCGGGGCACGCAATACCGCTACCTTGAGAACAAGGGTGAAGGAAATCATCTGGTTTTACATAATGCTGGAATTGGTGCTGGACAATGGGGAACGGAGGGAACGACAAGTTACAACGGCTCCATAATTGACAGTAGAATGCGTGACTTCCATGATGCGCTACCGAGTGTCATCAGACGACAGGTACAACCTGTTCAAGCAACATTCCCAGATGATTTTGCCAATGCGCCCGAGGGTTTCTGGACTACAGCAGCAAGTGGTTGGCTCGATCCTGGTGGCAGTGTGAATAATCCAACAGATATCTGGGTCGAGGGTGACATCAACTGGAAGTTTGATCTGAATCATCCTTCAGTACCAGCTGCAATGCGTGACGATATCACCATGTATACTCCGGGTGGGGAGAAGAAAGCTTTCGCCCTATCTATGGCTGATGTTGTACGTGCCTCTGGCTCAGGTTTAGCTTTTCCAGACCGTAATTCAAGGAATAGTTCGGGTGGTACAGGGTGGGATGGAACTTGGGCACTTCGTACATTGGCTAGGCATAATGTACCGTGGATAATTGCGCCTTCTCCTACATGGTGGGCAAACGGGGGACTTATGGCGCATCTTGCTGGTATTATGGATACCTCTCTTCATGTTCCGCGCCCCGCTCTCATCCTCCGTGACCAAGACGGCGCATGGACCTCTAGTTTTTAAGCTTTCTTGTAGCGCATATCTAAACAGAGCACACGTCTCATCAGTTTTTTATTAACAAAGCTTTTAAGCTTATAAAAAGAGACTTACTTCGTCAAAAGTTAAGCAGTCTATTTTTTATGTTTTTGCTATCACAAAGGGTTATTCTGGGCTAGTATCGTTTCCGTTGAAAAAACTAGGATAATTTCATAGACAGCTCTTCTAATATTTTCCTATGTAGCGCTTACACTTTTCAAATTAAGAAAAGGTACACGGAGAGAATTGCAGCATCTCTGCAAGAAATGTTGAAATTGTATAATAAAGGCAAAGAAAGCGTGCTTGGGCAAACAAGCTCTAAAGAGAGCGTTTAGGACACGGCTGGCTTTGTTCAAACTAAAATAGACCAAAAAGTTCGGTCTATTTTTTATATTTTTATAACCACAATGATGAACGTGAACGTACAATATCAAGGGTAAGCTGTCTAAAACAACCAAAAAATGTGCCTTTTTAGCGTGCGAAGAGAACTACATACAAAGATAGTCTCCAACTATCTTGAGTTTTATAATTCCCCGATGTGTAATTTAACAGGGAGCTGATAGCTATGTGCAAGTGTCTCGCCGGCAATTTTCTTAAGAAGGTGTTCAACAAGAAGTTCTGCCAAGTCATTAATCGGTTGTTTGATGGTTGTTAGAGTTGGTTCATAGTTTTGAATGAACTCTGTACCGTCAAAACCGATAACATAAGGCTCTTGATGAATCTCTTGAGCGATGTTTTTGACAAGCAGTGCCATTAAATCATCTGTACAAAAGATACCGTCAAATTGATGCTCCAGTAAAGTTTGCTTAATCTGAGCGGACTTTCTTGTGACAGTTAAACTTGAAGAAAAGTTCAGGACACTTGCCTCCAGACCTTGTGTTTCAAGAGAAGAAAGGAAGCCTTCCCGCCGCAAATTTGTAATGGAGAAAGGGTTGTCTGTACTGCCGAAAAAGGCAATCTTTTTACTTCCGGTCTGAACCAGTGCTTCCGCTGCAAGCTGCCCTCCTTGAAAATTATCAGGGCCGACAACGGTTGTCTCAGGCGTTAGAAGACGGTCGAACGCGACTATTGGCGCTTGAATACTGCTGTATTCGTCAGGTGATAAATTATGACTGCCATAGATAATGCCTTCGACTTGATTGGATAAGAGAAGGGACAGATAATCGCGTTCTTTTTGCTTGTCGTGTTCAGTCAAGGCAAGCATGGACTTATAGCCTTTTTTAAAGAGCTCTTGCTCAATTTTTTCAATCAGCTCGGCATAAAAGATATTCTGAATATTTGGGAAAACCAAACCAATGAGTTTCAAAGATTTCCCTTGCAAGCTTCGTGCTGCAGCGTTTGGCGTATAGTGCAACTCTGCTATAGCATCCTCCACTTTTTGAATCGTATTACTGCTCAGATACCCCTTGCGGTTAATCACGCGCGAAGCTGTTGTTAAACTTACTCCCGCTTTTTTTGCAACGTCTTCTAGTTTTACCATTATTTTCCTAAATTCCAAAGTTTGACTTGTGTTGGACGACTTGCAGAAATTGTTTTGAGGTCTTTATCTGGAAAAACGCGTCCGGATAAGACTTTTTCACCCTTATTGATAAAAATCTCAAAAATAGATTTATCAACGAAAATGTTCACTTGATGAATGCTAACCTCAACCTGCCGTTTTTCATTGCCACGACTCACGGTAACTTTTTGGCTTTCCTTATCAAATTTAATCAAAAGTGCACCCCCCATTAGAGCAAGTTCAGTTGATTCTTGAGCCTCAAAATCAATTTCTAACTCATAGGTATTTTCCTTTAGGTCTACTTTTGATAAGTTTAAATTTTGTTCATCCTGCCGTAGGTTTTTGAGGGTTTCTACAGGGTATTGATAGAGCTTACCATTTTTTAAACTCAACTCTTTGACAAGGGATAAGGCACCTTGGTAGCCGTAAGCATCTGTTGCATAGGTTGTGTCAGGTAATCCCAGCCAAGAAATAGCGAGAGCTCGACCATCTGGTGCATTGAAAGCCTGAGTCGCATAACAATCAAAACCCTCATCCAAGTTTCTTAATCTTGATGGATTGACCAACTCTGCACTGTCACCGTCAAAATGTTCGGCTGTTATGTACATATTTGGATATATGTTGCCATAATCGCTGATTGTCTTATCCAATCCTTGCGGGCAAAAAATCAAAACGGGTTTTTCATCGATAAAAACCAAGTTTGGGCATTCAATCATGTAGCCCATTTTATCACTTGTAAAGTTCAAGTTGCCTATCTTTTTCCAACTTCTCAAGTCCTGATTTTCATTTTTATAGAGCTTGATAATCCCATTTTCATGCAAATCTTGTCCACCGATTATAGCATAAATACAGCCGTTTTGTCTAAAAATTTGGGGATCACGAAAATGTTCGGTAACCTCGGAAAAATCAGGCTCGATGATTGGCTTCTCTAATTTATTGAGCTCGTTTCTTTCGTTTAAAAATGCGCCCAGTTGGTAAGGAATACGTGTCCAATCTTTTGTACGATGATTGCCTGTATACATGAGAAAGAGTTTTCCATCAATAGGTAAGGCGGAGCCAGAGTATGCACCAGCATTGTCAAAAGTGGTATCTGGTAACAAAAGGACATCGTCCTTTTCGAAATGCACCAAATCTTCACTTGTCAAGTGAATCCATGATTTTAGCCCGTGAACCGCACCAAATGGGAACCACTGATAAAATAAATGCCATTTCCCCTTATAGTAAGAAAAGCCATTGGGATCATTGAGAAGGCCTGTTTCTGCTTCGATATGAAAACGGGCGCGCCAAGGCGATTGAGAAACTTTCTTCTTCAAATCTTCCAAGTAATCAGCAGAATAGCTGTCATAACTTCTGTAACGTTCATTTCTTGTCCAAGTTTGAGTGTTTTCCATATTTTCCATATACTTATGATAAACGTTTTCTTATGTAAAATCAAGTTATAGCTTAGTGAATTAATTTAAATATGATAAACGTTTGACATAAAAATCGAAAAATGCTAAACTATGCTTTGTAAATGAAAAGAATTTTGAAAGGATAAAAAACATGAACCACAAAGAAGTTGCAGAGCGGGTGCTTGAAGCTGTTGGCAAAGATAATTTACAAGCTGCTGCGCATTGCGCGACAAGGTTGCGCTTGGTTGTAAAAGACAGTGGCACAATTGACCAAGAAGCCTTAGACAATGATCTAGATTTGAAAGGTACTTTTGAAACTGCTGGGCAATATCAAATTATTGTAGGGCCTGGGGATGTTAACGTTGTTTATGACGAGCTTGTCAAAATGACTGGAGTTTCTAAGGTGTCTACAACAGATTTGAAAGAGATTGCAGCGAACCAAAAGCGGCAAAGTCCCGTGATGGCCTTGGTTAAACTATTGTCAGACATTTTTGTTCCCCTGATTCCAGCCTTAGTTGCGGGTGGTCTTCTTATGGCACTTAACAATGTATTTACAAGTGCTGGACTTTTTGGCCCGAAATCTCTGATTGAGATGTATCCTGCATGGAAAGATGTGGCGGGAATTATTAATACAATGGCAGCTGCGCCATTTACTTTCCTTCCTATCTTGATCGGCTATTCTGCGACAAAACGCTTTGGTGGTAACGCCTATCTCGGTGCAGTGATGGGGATGATTCTAGTTATGCCAGACCTCGTCAACGGTTACAATGTTGCTGAAGCTGTTGCAAATAATACGATGCCTTACTGGAATATTTTTGGGCTTAACATAGCACAAGCAGGATACCAAGGACAGGTTTTACCTGTCATTGCCATTGCCTATATTCTGGCTAAGTTAGAAAAATTCTTCCACAAACATTTGAACGATGCGGTTGACTTTACCTTTACTCCCTTACTCTCTGTTATTATTACTGGATTTTTATCTTTTACAATTGTGGGACCAGTTCTGCGTACGGTTGCGGATGCTTTAACAAACGGCTTAGTTAGTTTTTACAATATAGCAGGTTGGCTTGGAATGGGAATTTTTGGTTCTTTCTATTCAGCTATTGTCATTACTGGACTTCACCAAAGTTTCCCAGCTATCGAAACGATGCTGATTGCTAATCTTCAAAAAACAGGTCAGGGAGGAGATTTTATCTTCGTTGTGGCTTCCGCTGCTAACATGGCACAAGCTGGAGCGACATTTGCTATCTTCTTTATCACAAAAAATAAGAAAACCAAGGCTCTCGCAGCACCATCAGGTGTGTCTGCCTTACTTGGTATCACTGAGCCTGCACTGTTCGGAGTGAACTTGAAGTACAAGTATCCTTTCTTTATTGCGCTAGGTGCTTCAGGAATTGCCAGCTTGTTTATGGGACTTTTCCATGTGCTTGCTGCAAGTCTAGGTTCTGCTGGTATTTTGGGCTTCATTTCCATCAAGGCAGGCAGTATTCCGATGTTCCTTGTTGGAATTCTGATTAGCTTTGTATTAGCCTTTGTGGTAACATATATTTATGGAAAACCTATTGAAGCGAAAAAGGCAGCAGTTGAAAAACAGGAAAAGAAGGACGAAACAGTTGAAACGGTGACAGTCTTAAAGAGTGAAAGCCAAGAAATAGCAGCTCCGCTAAACGGTGAAGCTCTTCCGCTCAACGCTGTCAATGACCCTGTATTTTCGAAAGAAGTGATGGGAAAAGGAATCGCGGTTAAACCCTCTGAAGGTCAAATTTTTGCACCAGCTGATGGTGAAATTATGATTGCCTATGAAACAGGACACGCCTATGGGATAAAAACAACCCAAGGTGCTGAGATTTTGCTCCATATCGGAATTGACACAGTGTCTATGGCTGGAAAAGGTTTTGAGCAAAAGGTAACCGCCGGTCAAACTGTTAAAAAAGGTGATTTATTGGGAAGCTTTGATAGAAAGGCTATTGAGGATGCAGGACTTGATGATACCGTAATGGTAATTGTCACAAATACTGCAGAATTTTCTGAAGTTCAGCCACTTAAGGAAAACACAAGAGTCAAAGTAGGTGAGGCTCTACTCACACTGACCAAATAGGAGGTTTTATGACGAGATATTATGGTTCGATTGAGGCAGGAGGAACAAAATTTGTCTTAGCTGTTGGAAATGAAAACTATCAAGTTGTCAAATCTATACAAATTCCAACGACAACTCCCGATGAAACCGTTGAAAAAACGATTGAGTTTTTCAAGCAAAATCCTGTTGTATCCCTCGCGATCGGCTCTTTTGGTCCCATTGATGTCAACCCGAGCAGTGCGACCTATGGCTTCATTACTACAACTCCAAAAGAGGGCTGGGCAAACTTTGATTTGCTGGGCAAACTGAAAACAGCGCTCGACATTCCGATGGCATTTACCACTGATGTCAATAGTTCAGCCTATGGTGAAATGTTCATGACAGGGAAAAAATCACTGGTTTACTTTACGATTGGCACCGGAATTGGCGGAGGAGCAATACAGGACGGTAAGTTTATTGGGGCTGTTTCTCATGCTGAAATGGGGCATCAGCTTGTCAAACGTCATCCAGGTGATTTGGATTTTGCAGGCATTTGTCCATTTCACCAAGATTGCGTTGAAGGCTTGGCAGCAGGCCCGTCGATTGAAGCACGTTTGGGAATTCGCGGAGAGAACGTTCCAGCAGATTCACCGGTTTGGGATATTCAAGCCTATTACATTGCACAGCTTGCAGTCAATGCAACGTTGACATTAGCACCAGAACAGATTGTTTTTGGTGGAGGTGTGATGGGACAAGAACATATGCTGGAACGCGTGCATAAGCAGTTTGAACAGCTGCTGAACAACTATGTGGACCTCCCTTGCAAGATAGAAGAATATATTGTTGCACCAAGCATTAAAAATAATGGTTCAGCCACTCTTGGAAATTTTGCTCTAGCAAGCGAAGTGCTAACGAAAAAGGACTGATTTTATTCAGGGCTTGAAAAAACGCTTAACGATTGCACATGAAGGCAGTCGTTGAGCGTTTTTATATCTTTCCCAGATTTCTACTAGAAGATGTTTATTCTATTACTTGTTATCTTGTACCCATGTTTTTTCGCCGTCTAGGGAGTAAACCGATGTTTCTTCACCATTTGCTCCATATTCGGTCATGCCACTAATTTCTTGAGCATTGCTTTCTTTCAAAGTTTCTTGGATATCAACTTTGGGCGCTGTTGCTTTGATTTCATCAAATTTTTTGAAAATTTCTTCATTTGAGCTTACGGATGCTCCTTGCTCTTGCATATTAGCATGAGCCACTATTGAACTGATGCCCAATACAGAGAGCAGACTTGCCCCTAATACGATTGCTTTTAATTTCACTTTGTTGTCCTCCATTGTTGTGTTTAGTAAGCTAGCTTGATATCATTTTACAATACTTACCTTTAACGAATCTAAGTGGTAGCCTAATATTGGCTTAAACTAGAGAGGTCTGCCCTTATTAACTAGGGATTAAGAAAAAAGTTACCCAAAAGTAACTTTTCTAAATATTGTTAGATTTCATTTTTATACTTACTCCTATAGAGGTGAAGAGAAGGGCTGCTTTATAGTTTTGCTGCTCCTCTTTTATTAATTTTCAAGAAAAGCTTTGAGCTGTTCACCATGGAGACCACCATTTAGACCAATGAGAAGCTTGAGGCGGGCCTTTTGTGAATTGACTTCGGGTGCAAACATAACACCAGCCTCCGCCAGCTTAGAACCACCGCCTTCATAGGCATAAACAGGTTCAGCGATACCGTTAAAACAGCGTGACACCAGAACAACAGGAATGCCCATAGCGAGGATATGCATCAATCTTTGTGCAGCTGTTGGAGGAAGATTGCCGGCACCGAGTGCTTCAATCACCAAACCATCTAGACTGCTTAAGTCAAAAAGATCAAAGACCTCACCAGTCATGCCTGCATAGGCTTTAACAATAGGGACTTTTCCTTGAACAGAAGAGATGTCAAGATGCTGGTTTTCACTGTCTGTATGGAAATAAAAAAGTTTGTGTTTTGTCGCTAAGCCAACAGGACCGTGTGTTGGGGTTTGGAAAGTCGAAACATTAGTTGTGTGTGTCTTGGTGACATAGCGTGCAGAGTGTATCTCATCATTCATCACAACCAATACACCCCGGTCGTGAGAAGCATCATCAGCAGCGACACGAAGGGCGCTGAGGAAGTTGTAAATACCGTCAGTACCAAGTTCGTTACTTGACCGCATCGCTCCTGTTAGGACGATTGGTTTACCTCGTGGAATAGTTGAGTCCAAGAAAAAAGCTGTTTCTTCAAGCGTATCTGTCCCGTGCGTGATAACAACACCGTCAAAATCTTCTTGAGCAAAAGCTTTATTAATCCGATTCTTAAGCAACAGCATTTCATTGGGAGTAATGTGGGGACTGGGGAGGTTAAAGATATCCTCGGAGACCATATGAATCGAGTCAAGGGGCATATTTACAGAATTCATGGGATTCACTGCGTTCGGAGCTACACGACCATTAGCATCTTCAGCCATAGAAATAGTTCCCCCAGTATGCAACACTAAAATCTTTTTCATCAATCATTTTCCTTTCCAAACTCCTATCAAAACAACTCTATTATAGCATATTTGCAAGGGGTCAAGTTAAACGATTATTTTATTTTGAAAATAGTAACCTGCATAGAAACATGGGGAATTTGTGTGTAAAATGGTCATCATTCATGGAAATTCAAGGGGAAAACTTGTATAATTAGTAGGATAGAGTTCTTGAAGGGTATAAAAAGTTAAGCAGAAAACAAGGACAAGTATAGAAATTTTATAAGTATAGGGCAAAAAACAGGAAAATGGATATAAAAGCAGTATTTTTCGATTTAGATGGCACTCTTTTTACAGGAACAAGAGCAATTGCTCCAAGTACAAGAGTAGCTATTGATGAATTAAAACGCAAAGATATATTAGTTGGAATTGCTACGGGACGAGGTCCTGCTTTTACTCTGCCCTTGATGGAGGAGCTTCATTTAGACTTTGCTGTAACTTACAATGGGCAATATATTTTTGGCTCTGTCAACTCTGCGGTGGTACTCGCTAAAAA